>NZ_JBYCKP010000165.1:0-9802 GCF_057473445.1 Acidithiobacillus sp. TH-A36
CGATCAGTAGTAGCGGGGTGACCGGAGTGCCCAGGATGATGACGCTGAGAATGGCCCCAAAGAAGGGAGCGCTTGAAAAATAGGCTCCCGTGCGGGCGCTGCCCAGATGGCGTAAGCCAACCACAAACAGGGCGAGGCTGACCCCGTAAGCAAAAAATCCCAGAACCATGGCAGCAATGGCATCCGGTAGAGCCGGTATTGCGCTGCCCAGCCATAAGGCGAGTAGCAGATTGACGCTACCTGAAACCCAACCTTTGTTGGCGGCAATCCAGCTGGAATCCGTCAGGGAGACTTTCCGGGTCAGATTATTGTCTACGCCCCAGGCAAAGCAGGCGGCAATGATGGCCGCTGCTGGCCACAACTGTTGGATATGAAATTGCAGTGTTCCGGCACCGGGCCAGCTGAGCAGTACCATGCCGAGCACAATGGCGAACATGCCCCAGGCAATCCGACGATCAAAGTTTTCCTTGAACACCCACCAGGCCAGCAGCGTGGTGAATACGGATTCGGCATTGAGCAGCAAGGAGGCATTGGATGCTGCCGCACCCCGCAGTCCGAACATGAACAGCACGGGTGCGATGATGCCTCCTGCCAGTACGGAGGCACCAAACCAGAAGGTGTCTGCACGCGATAAATGGACGCGCGGACTGCGGCGCAGCAGCCGATACACGCTGAGCCCCAGACCGGAACCCAGATAAAGCAGGGCCGCGAGCATCCAGGGGCTGACCGTCGCCAGGAGAATTTTGGCCAGAGGGGTGCTGGCACCAAAAAGCAGCGCGGAGAAAATCGCTGCCGGGATTCCGGGGCGAATCAGCTTCTGGATAATATTCATGGAATCATCTGCAAATTCATGGCGTAACCCTGGAAGGAATCAGGAATCATAAAGAGCATCGTTATTGCAGGCAAGATGGATAATTTGCCGTGATTAATGGCGGGTTGGATTGAAGTATGATCTGGTGGAGGCCGGCCAGGAGATCAGGAACTGCCTGCTTCGCCCACCGTAATGATCATTTCGGCAATTTCTCCCAGTTTTTTTCCTTTGTCCATGGCGAGCCGCCGCATGCGCCGGTAGGCTTCGGCTTCGTCAATCTGCAGGTCGCGCATGAGGATGCCCTTGGCTTTTTCAATTTGCTTGCGCTCGGAGAGGGCATTTTGGGTGTCTTTGAGTTCTTTGCGCAATTGCCGATATTCGGCATAGCGGAGCGCCGCTACCTTGAGAATGGGGGCAATATCCTGGGCGGAAATGCCATGGGCAACATAGGCTGCCACCCCGGCACGAATAGCCCGCCGCATGGTATCTTCATCTTCAGGGGCGCCCAGCACCACGACCGGTAGTTCCAGGGTTTCGCTGAGGAAGACGATGTGTTCGAGCACGTCCCGTTCAGGAATGCCCGCTTCAGCGATGATGACATCGGGTTGCAGATTTTCCAGACGTTGCCAGGAAAGTGCTGACCAGCCAAAAATATCCACGACGATCTGCCCTTCGCTGGCGAGGGCTTCGCGGAGGATTTCTGCACGCTCCACATTATTGTCGATCAGGACGATGCGATGCATGGGCTCATTGTAGCGCTTGCAGAGCGGCCTGGATGATGATTTCCGATTCGCCGATGGGTCCTTCTACCTGGATGAAGCAATCGGGTAATGTTACCTGCACCTGCTCAAGAAGTGCAGGCAGATCCTCCTGTAAATGACGACCGCTGCTCCAGAACAAGGGGGATATGCGAAAGTGGCGTAAACCCGATGCATAGGCTGAGTGCAGGGCCTGCTCCAGAGATGGCTCCCACATCTCCAGATAACACAGAACAATCTGTCGCTCCGGGTGAGCTGACTGTAATTTTTCGGCGATCTGCTCAAAAGGTTTTCGCCACTGGGGGTTGCGGGAACCATGTGCCAGCAGAAATTGCACTTCGGTCATGCGCTTTTCCTTATGGATGTTGCAGGCGTTGTGAAGGTAAAACGGCTTCACCGGGAAACCACGCACAAATATCGGCCAATTCCACGACGGAACCAATAATGAGAATCGCCGGACTGCCTAGCTCTGCTGCCTGGATGGCTGTACTGAATTGTTGCAAGGGCGCCTGTACCTGTTTTTGCGTGATGGTCGCCCATTGTACGGCAAGACAGGGCGTTTCAGCAGGCAGACCGCCCGCCATCAGACCCTGACAGATATCGGATATGCGTTCGATGCCCATGTAAATGACCAGGGTGTCTGCCGCCTTGGCATAGCGTGACCAGTCTGGAGGATGGCTTCCTCTGGCTTCGTGCCCCGTCAGGAAAATGACCGACTGACTGCGATGACGATGGGTGAGCGGTACGCCGGCATAAGCCGCTGCTGCCATTCCGCTGCTGATGCCGGGGATGATTTCGTAATCGATATGAGCGGCACGCAGAGCCAGACATTCTTCGCCTCCGCGCCCAAAGAGAAATGGATCTCCTCCTTTCAGACGGACCACCTTCAAACCTTGTTGGGCCGAACGGATCAGGTGTTCGTGAATGCGTATCTGTGGGGTGGAGTTCTGCCCGCCGCGTTTGCCCACTTCCACTTTTTTACACCCAGCTGGTGCCATGTCGAGTAAACCGGGATTGGCGAGGGCATCATAAAAAATGATATCAGCAGCCGCAATGCGCTGTGCGGCTTTGAGGGTGAGGAGTTCCGGGTCGCCGGGGCCGGCACCGACAATGGAAACAGGAAATGGGGTTGTGCAGGTTTGCATGGGAAGGCTCCAGTTCAGGCTGCGTAACGGGAAAAGTGATGGGCAAGATGATGACGCGCACTGTCCAAGTCAGCGCAGCGCCCACTCAGGCAAAGCAGGCACGATGCCTGATCGACCAGAGGCAAAGGCAGCGGCAATCGTCCATTCAGGACGGCTTCCATATGGCGACAGGTAGCCGTGATACCCGAGTTTTCGGGTAGTGCAGGCATTTGCTGCAGGGGCTGCGTGTCTTTTTCCATCCAGAGAGCAGGTTCACCCTGCCGACAAACTTGCAAATCCGGACGGCGTTTGGGGTTGGCAAAACATTCTCCTTCGCTTCCCCGCAAAATGAGGGCCGTACTTTGTTCCCGCTGGAAATAATCCTGCAGGCGCAGCAAATAGGGCGGATGGGTGACGCCGGCACAATGTACGGCGGGGTTCTGGAAGGGATTAAAAAGCTTGACGACAGTATGTACGCTGGAGCGCACCCCGAGCTGTTGTCGCAAGGCCAGCATTTTGCCCAGACCGGGATGAAGGGCATCCACCGGCAGGTAACTGAGACCCTGAAGATGCAGAAGGGTGTTGGCCTGCTGGCTGTTTTCCGCGCTGGCCAGTCCAAATTCACGGAGAATGTCGGCACTGTATACCCGCCCGGATGGATCATGATCGGCCCAGAGGAGATCATGGGCGTCGTGCTGCGCAGAGAATCCGTGTATCAGCACCGGCACGCCACAACGCGTCAGGGTCATAGCCAGCAGCGGCAAGAGATTGGCCCCACGCCGGGTGCCGTTGTAACTGGGGAAAATGACCGGCCGGCAGCTGTGCTGGAAAGCGATGGATTCGATATTTTCTTCCAGAGCATGGGCAAAAGCGCGTAATTCCTCGACGCTTTCGCCCTTGATGCGGTAGGCCGTCCATAGGGCACCCATGGCCAGTTCCGGTAAATCGCCGTGCAGCCAGTCCGTAAACAGTTTTTTGGCTTCTGCATAGTCCAGGTCTTCTGCATGTTCACGGCCTCGGGCGACACGGCCGATGAGGCTGGTCATATTCAATTTCACCGTCATGATGCCTCCTGATGGACGATGCGAATCATCGCCATGATTTCCGGTTTGCAGGAACCACATTCACCTCCGGCACCGCAATCCTGGGCGATTTGGCTCAAGGTGATGTTGCCCGCCGCAATACTGTGCCGCAGTTGTTCTTCATTGACGCCCGTGCAGGCACAAATACCCCGTGAGCGTGTCCACGCGGCCATATCAGCAGGCACTTTGGGCGCAAAAAGGGCATGACGGTAAGCATCGACATCGGTGCCACTCAGCATCAGTTCGCGGAGCCAGTCGCGGGTTCCGTCTTCACCAAACAGGCGCACAGCCAGCAGTTGCCTGCCCTGCATACAGAGGCGTTTGCGCACATGGCGGCGGGCATCGTCATAATCCAGCACTTCCAGACCATCCATGCCGAGCGCCTGGTCCCAGGCATGAATATCCCGTATGGCCGGAGCTTTTTCTCCGGCTAGACGTAAAATGAAACCTTCGCGTTGATCCTGACGTATTCGGCTCAGGCTGGCATAAGGAAAGTGTCTGGCAATACGCTGTGCGGCCTGAAAATGCGCTTCGTCGCTGTGCAGGCGCAGGAGCGTGCCCTGCCAGGGGAAAATGGCCGGTTCTATGCGAACCGCAGTGTGTTTGAACTCGGGCTCCCCGGAAACGGGATCAATGGCGGGCAAAGTGAGCTGGTTGCAGAGGGCAGCAGGTGCAAAGCGCCGGCCAAAATGCATGGGGGCAAAAACCAGCCCTGGCTGCAGGTCTTTTTGAATGCGCACGCGAAATACATTTTCGCCACGTCGACTGATGACCCGGGCCAGATCCTCGTTTTTGAGTTTCAGGCGTTGCGCATCTTCTGGATGTATTTCCAGAAAAGCCTCCTCGTCGCTGGCAAACAGTGCGGGGATTTTGCCGGTACGACTCATGGAGTGCCATTGATCGCGCAAGCGGCCGGTAGTCAGCCGGAGGGGATAACGGGCATCAATTTCTTCGGCGACCCCCTGAAATTCTGGCGCATGAAACCGGGCACGACCACTGGGAGTAGGGAAAACACCATCACTGTAAAGGCGTTTTTGCCCGATCCTGGCTCCAGTCGGGAAGGGCCATTGCTGTGGTCCCTGACTATCCAGAAGTGCAAAGTCCAGACCGCTGATGTCCAGATCCCGCCCCCGGGTGCAGCGCTGATATTCGCGGAAAATACTGGCAGAGTCCGGAAAATCGAACAGACGCTTTGCCCGGTCATGCCAACTGTTATCGTGATGATCGGGGAGGGGATGCTGGAGTTGATCCAAAGCTGCTCCCAGGGCAAAAGCAAAATCCCGATAAATCATCCAGTCGGGACGCGCTTCTCCAGGAGCGGGTACGGCTTTTTGCAGATGACTGATGCACCGTTCGGAATTGGTGACCAGCGCTTCCCGTTCTCCCCAGCTGGCTGCGGGGAAGAGCAGATCACTGTAGTCGGCGGTTTCGGTGCCGAGGTAACTGTCCTGCAAAACGACCAGCCGGGCCCGGTCAAGCGCTCTTTGAACCTGCTGTTGATCGGGCATGGACAATACCGGATTGGTACAGCTGATCCAGATACTTTCAATTTCGCCCCGCTCCACTGCCTGAAACAGGGGGACCGCCGTATATCCGGGTTGGGGATGAATGTTGGAAATCTCCCAAAGGGCAGCTATTTCAGAACGGTGCCCGGGATTGGCCACTTCCCGATGACCGGGAAGCAGGGCGGGCATGCCTCCGGTTTCCCGGCCACCCATGGCGTTGGGTTGTCCGGTGAGACTGAAAGGCCCGGCTCCGGGACGGCCAATTTGCCCGGTCGCCAGATGCAAATTGATGAGGCTGCTATTTTTGTCGGTGCCGTGACTGGACTGGTTGAGCCCCTGACACCAAAGGGAAAGGACGCTGGGTGATTCTCCAAAGGCCTGGGCAGCAGCGTGGAGCTCCGCTTCGGAAATATGGCAGATTTCGGCGACCCGCTGCGGGGTATAATTCTGAACCCGTACCTTGAGTTCTTCCCAGCCTTCGGTATGGGTTGCGATATATTCCCGATCAATGAGATCTTCCCAGATCAGGATATGGAGCATGCCGTGGAAGAGCGCGACATCCGTACCGGGTTGCAGGGGTAAAAAAATGTCAGCGATGGATGCCGTGGGGGTGCGACGTGGATCCGCAACGATAATTTTGAGTTCCGGGCGGCGCAGTTTGGCGGCTTCAATGCGCCGAAACAGAATGGGGTGGGCATAGGCCACATTGGCACCGACAATAAACAGACAATCCGTTTCTTCCAGATCTTCATAGGCACAGGGGACGGAATCCATCCCCAGGCTGCGTTTGTAACCGGTGACAGCGGAAGCCATACACAGGCGGGAATTGGTATCAATATGATTGGTGCCAATAAAGCCTTTGGCCAGTTTGTTGGCCACATAATAGTCTTCTGTGGGGAGTTGCCCGGAAACATAGAGGGCTACGGCCTGGGGTCCCTGCCGGTGGATGATTTCCGCCCAGCTCTCCGCCATTTGGGTGAGTGCCGCAGTCCAGTTGAGCGCTGTCCAGTCGCCACTGGCCCGGTCACGCCGAAGTGGTTCACTGGCCCGATCACTGCCATGACAACTCAGATGCAGGGTGCTGCCTTTACTGCAAAGCTGACCATAATTGGCTGGATGATCGGGATCGCCGCGTACCCCGGTAATCTGTTGACCATCATGTTCGATGATGACGCCACAGCCGGTTCCACAGTAAGGGCAAACGGATTTGCTCTCCAGACGTTGCAAGGGGACGGATTGTTGGGTGCGAAGCAGGCTCATGGGGTGATTTCCTGCAAGCCCAGCCAGATCTGCCCGCCCTCCATACGGATGGGAAATCTTTTGACACAGCCGGAATCCGGTGCTACGGCTTCGCCCTTTTCCAGATCAATTTGCCAGTTGTGTAAAGGGCAAAAAACGAGTTTGCCGGAAACAAACCCTTCGGAGAGAGGCCCGCCGCGATGGGGACATTGGTTGCTGACCGCGAAAACTTCATCATTTTCATTGCGCAGAACCGCAATTTCTCCCAATGGTGTCTCTACATAACGACCACCCCGAGCAGGAATTTCTTCAAGAGTACCTAATGCCATCCATTCCATGTTGTTCTCCTCAGGCCGGAATACGGCGTATGGGGGCTGCGTGAATATCCAGCCGGCCGGATACAGCTTCCTTCCAGGGATCCTTTTCCTGAGACAGGGCAAAATCCATGCGTTCTGCCAGGGTTTTTCGGGTGTTGGCGTCGTCGACTATGGTGGCCTTGATCTTTTCCAGTCCGATCCGTTCTACCCAGGGCGCGGTGCGCTCCAGATATTGGGCATCTTCCCGATACATCTGCAAAAATGCCTTGGCCATTTCCAGAACTTCCTCGTGGGTTTTTACCTTGCAAAGCAGATCAGCAGCGCGCACTTTCATGCCGCCATTCCCTCCCACATAGATTTCCCAGCCCGAATCCACGCCAATAATCCCCACGTCCTTGATGGTGCTCTCGGCGCAGTTACGTGGACAGCCAGATGCGGCGAGCTTGACCTTATGGGGTGCCCACATGCGTTCAAGATTTTTTTCCAGTTCAATGGCAAGGCGGGTACTGTCCTGCACACCAAAACGGCAAAATTCGCTACCCACACAGGATTTGACGGTACGTAAAGCTTTTCCGTAAGCATGACCCGAAGGCATATCCAGCTCCGCCCAGATTTTGGGCAGATCCTCTTTTTTTACCCCAAGCAGATCGAGACGCTGTCCGCCGGTAAATTTCACCATGGGGACGTGATGGCGCTCGGCGACTTCCGCAATACGTTTTAGTTCCGCAGGACTGGTGACCCCTCCATAAATGCGGGGAATGACCGAATAGGTGCCGTCTTTCTGAATATTGGCATGGGCCCGTTCATTGATGAAGCGGGATTGCGGATCGTCCAGACCTTCCATGGGCCAGGCGGTCCGCACATAGTAATTGACGGCCGGACGGCAGGTGGCGCAGCCGGCGGGGTGGCGCCATTCCAGATAAGCAAAGACCTGGCGAACCGAGAGGAGCTTTTCCTTGACGATGGCGTCACGAACTTCCTGATGACTGAGCTCAGTACAGCCACACAGGGCCTTTTTCTTCGGGGTGCTGTCATAAAATCCGCCGAGGGTGCTGGACAATAACTGCTCCACCAAACCGGTACAGGAACCGCAGGAAGCGCTGGCCTTGGTACATTTGCGTACATCGTCCAGAGTAAACAATCCCTGTTCGCGGATGGCTTTGACAATGCTGCCTTTGGCCACGCCATTGCAGCCACAGATTTCGGCGTTGTCCGGCAGGCGCGCCGCCTGATTTTCTCCGGAATGACCGGCATCCCCCAGATGGGTTTCACCAAAAACAATATTATCCCGAAAGGCCGATACGTCGGTGCCGTCACGCATGAGTTGAAACAGCCACGGACCGATGCTGGTATCGCCGTAGAGCAGGCCACCCACCACCCTGTTTTCCTGGAGGATGACTTTTTTGTAAACCCCTTGGCTGCCGTCCAGCAGTGTGACTTCTTCGCAATCTTCTCCGCCCGTGAAATTCCCTGCAGAAAACAGTTCGATGCCGGTAACCTTGAGCTTGGTGCTGGTGACGGAACCCTGATAGCGCATCCGTCCATATTCCGCCAGATGATTGGCGGCTACCTTGGCCTGCTCAAACAGGGGAGCTACCAGACCATAGGTCTGACCGCGATGCTGGACGCACTCTCCCACGGCATAAATGCGTGGGTCGTAGGTTTGCAGGGTGTCATTGACCAGAATGCCGGTTTCACACTGTAAGCCTGCAGCCTGGGCCAGTTCGATGCGTGGTTTGATGCCAATGGTCATGACCAGCACATCCGCCGGAATTTCCGTGCCATCGCTGAAACGCAGTCCGGTGACATGCGTCGTGCCGAGAATTTCTGCGGTTTCCTTACCCAGCAAAAACCGGACGCCCCGGGCTTCCATGGCTTTTTGCAAAAGCACACCACCCCGTTGATCCAGTTGCTTGTCCAAAGGCCAGGCGCGACGATGAATGACCGTGACCTCCATTCCCCTGGCCCGCAGACCATGGGCAACTTCCAGTCCCAACAGGCCGCCACCGATGACCACGGCCTGACCGCCGAGCGCGCTGCTTTTGGTCAGTGCTTCCACATCCGCCATATCCCGATAACTCAGAACGCCCGGCAAATGATTGCCCGGTACGGGCGCCATGGCAGCGGCTGCGCCGGTTGCCAGCAGTAAACGATCATAGGGGGTCGCTTTGCCATCGGCGGTAATAACCTGGCGTTTGACCCGATCAATGCGTGTCACTGGATTACCGGTAAATAACTGGATTCCATGCTCGGCATACCACTCCAGAGGATTGAGGATGGTTTCTTCCAGAGTCATTTCTCCGGCCAGCACTGGAGTCAGGAGAATCCGGTTGTAGTTGGGATGGGGTTCGGCACCGAATACGCTGATCTCATAAAGATCCGGTGCCATTTTCAAAAGTTCTTCGACCGCACGGATGCCTGCCATGCCATTGCCGACAACGACCAGACGGGGTTTTCGTGGAACTGTAATGTGCATTGCTGGGCTCCCAAAATAGAAAAAAGGCGCCAGTCAGCTGAATTGCTGACGACGCCTTTGCCGTTTTGCATACCGGCGATCCTCGCGAATCGCTTCGAAACTTATTAAGCAATAGATGTGCCTGGTGATGATCTTAATAAAAACAAAATGTTAAATTTTATGCCCCGATCAGATTGTCAGAAATCAGTGCAAGGCCTGGTGCAACCGCACCAAATTAGTGCAATTGCTCCCGCTGCCTGACTAGAATTTTGCATTGACAAACACCCAGGCTCCTTCGGTATTGACCCCATAGCTGCTCCGCCGGTAGTCCGCATATTGCACCCCGGCACTCCAATGTCTGGAAAAACCATGGGTTACGGATAGATCCAGCTCATTCCCATAATGGGCAGCGCCATGATCAGCCTGAAAATCGTAATAGGTAGCCATCAGTTGGGTTTTCATGATTTTTCCAGTAGCCGTAAAGTAAAGGCTACGCAGCCCCTTTGGGGGG
>NZ_JBYCKP010000166.1:0-1317 GCF_057473445.1 Acidithiobacillus sp. TH-A36
AAACGGTCAAGGCATTATTGGACTGGCTGGCAGAAAACGAAGCATTCAGTTTCGGCAGCAGGTGGCCACGCGCCTGGGACACCGCCCCCTTGGCTTCCGCCTGCTCCGCCTTGGCGGCCATCATCTGCGGATTCTGTTTGAGCGCCATGGCCACACACTGGTTAAAATCTACTGCCTGAGCAGATAGGGCAAAAAAAGTTCCTGAGACAGCTATGGCAACAAGCGCCATGGATTTTTTATAGGGACCGTAATGCATTAATTTCTCCGCCAAACAAAGCCGCCACAAATCAGGTTACGCAGCCATTACCAATTGCTTTTCTTTGCGTTTTCTGAAAACCAGCAGGCACAGACGGCGGAGTATATCAGAATATCATCATATTCCACAAACGAGCATCTGGCAGCGGGTCTTGCCGTTGCATCCGCTAGCCACTGATTCAGAATTTATCCAGATTTTCAGTGGATACTGCAGAACACGTCACTCATCATGGAGATCAGGCGCAAAGTACGCGGATCACCCACCCGATAATAAACCTTGTTGGCGTCCTTGCGAGCGCGGAGGATATCTTTTTCCCGCAAAATGGCGAGATGCTGGGAAATATTACTCTGCGTGGTACCCACTGCGGAGACGATGTCCTGAACACTCATTTCTTCTGAACCCAAAACACAAAGCACCTTGAGGCGTAGTGGGTGGGCCATGGCTTTCAGAGAACGCGAAGCCTGCTCGATATCCTCTTCCCGGGTTGGTAACTCTTCCATATTCTTGCCTCTTGGTCTATTAACCATCTTATTGACTTTAATTAAAAATTCTTAAAACAATACCTGTTTTGCCGTCTTGCGTTTTCATCTGCATGCGCTTAGAATCCAGCGCATGCGGGTGTGGTTCAATGGTAGAACCTGAGCTTCCCAAGCTCATGACGTGGGTTCGATTCCCATCACCCGCTCCACCATCAGCGAACGAGAATAACCCCATACAACAATTTTAGAAACCCCAACCATACCCGATTAGAAAAGCGGTCGATCCAGACTGCTCAGTATAGCATCCACGCTATCCTGCACGGCGCTGGTCATCTGGATGGGACGTCCCCATTCCCGACTGGTTTCTCCCGGCATCTTGTTGGTGGCATCAAAACCCGTTTTACCGCCCAGACCAGCGACCGGTGAAGCAAAATCAAGGTAATCGATGGGCGTATTGTCTATCAGCGTGATGTCCCGCACCGGGTCCATGCGCGTTGTCATCGCCCAGATGACATCCTCCCAACTGCGCACATTGATGTCGTCGTCCACGACAATAATAAATTTGGTGTACATGAACTGCCG
>NZ_JBYCKP010000167.1:0-11045 GCF_057473445.1 Acidithiobacillus sp. TH-A36
TGTGGCATGACGGCACCATCCAGCACATTGGCAGCAGCATCAGCCAGGGCGCCCTGATCTGGATGGAAATTGCCCAGATTGGTTCCAAAGCGCTCAAGGGTGATGCAGAAAGCATCAACCATCGGATCAAAGGTATTGTTCAGGGCCTCCATGATGCCCATCTGATCGACATGTTACCTGAAGTATTTGCCCTGGTCGGCAACCTGCAGAAGGCCGGTCTGGTTGGTAAAATCAACATGGTCATGAGCAAGGTAGTGCCCATGATCCCTTCCGATGCGGTATTTGCCAGTGGCGTTGACAAGGCTGTAAAGGCGCTGGAACTGACCAAAACCGAAATGCAGAATGAAGCCAACAAGGGTGGCGGTATTTTTGGCCTGATGAAAATTGTCTTCGCCAAAGATACCCAATACCTGCTCAAATTCTTCATCCGTTTTGCGACGATTTTCATGAAGTCGCTGAAATCCAGCTAAGTATTTCATCATTCTGGCTTCATGAAAGCCCCGGTCTGTTGTCAGACCGGGGCTTTTTAATGATCAGGGATGGACGCGCTCATCGTGACCCTCTTTGATGAAAGCCACCACATCGTCCAGCACCGGGGCCATCCAGCGTAATGGCTTGGCAAAAGCGCCAATCAAGGTTTCGTGGTTTACACCGCGATACATTTTCAACTCGACACTGACCCCCGCCTTTTTCAGCATGGTCGCCAATACTTCAGTATTCACTTTCGGATTCACCAGATTGTCATGCACTGCAGCCCCTAAAAAAGTTCGGGGAATATCCGCATTATCGGCAAAATCAATCGGCATACTATTGGGGGGATAATCCGGGTAGAAAAATATGGGACGGACCGGTTTATAAGTAATTGGATAAAAATTGTAGGGTCCCGCCAATCCTATCCAGCCACTAAAAATATCCGGCTTGAGTCCCACTGCCTGCAGCCAGCGCGGATCCATCACCAACATGGCGGCATTATAGGCCCCTGCACTATGGCCCATGATATAAAAATCCCGGATATTGCCACCGAAAGCGGCGATGTGCTGATAAGTCCAGGCTACAGCACGTGCATTATCTCTTAAAAAAGCAGGATAACGTACCTGTGGATAAATGCGATAATTGGGTATGACCACCACCAAACCACGGGCGGCCAGAGCTTCTCCTACAAACTTGTATTCTTGCCGGGTGCCACTATCCCAGGCACCGCCGTAAATAAACAGCACCACGGGATAGCCTCCCGCTGGTTCAGGATAATCATCCTTGGGAACGGGTTCATATACATCCAGATGCCCGCGTGCCTGATGTTGATAAAGAATACCCTGAGTGACCTTATAGGTGTTTGTCGGGGTAAGACGATTGATAATTTGCAACGGAGAACAGGCGGAAATAACGCCTGTCATCCCGGCAATGAATAACTTGCTCATTCTCACAGCTAAGGACATGATTGGTCATCCACAGATAACACCGAAAATTTAAAAGTAAACCCAGTCTTCAGGACCTGGTTGAATAACCAATCGCTCGTGTATTAACCCAACGGGCCATTGGCCGTAACGATTTGTGGTTCCATGGCTGCCAGTTGCGCCAAAAGATAGTTCTGCGCCGGTTTGGCAATATCGCGCTGATCCATCGCCTTGATCATATCCTGTGCCAGATAATTAAATGCTGCTGTGGTAACGTGCAAGCCCTTGTGTACTGCAGTCATGGTCGGGCCAGTGTAGGTACAGGGCCCGCCAACCACTTCGCAAACCTGTTGCGTCAGATTATATTTCAGGGCCTTGATGTTGGTATGGGCAAAATAATAATTGATATGGGGATCTGCCGCCACATAACCAACAAACGTATTAATGAGCGCTTTAACCCCGGACTTGCCACCAAAAGCATCAATATGATTTTGAATCGGCATTTTGATATCTGCCCGCTGCACCGATGCAGCACTCGGAGCGGCCTCAGCCAAAGGCGCCACGAGGCTCACCGCCAATCCTGCCATCAACACCGCAATTCCTGATCTAAAATATTTCATTAAATTCTCCTTAACACCGTTTTCAGCTTCAACAGGGAGGCAACAGCCTCAACATAGATGAATACGTATTTTTTGCGCAGACGGATGCAGCAGGATTTTTTGCATCCAGGTCAGCATATTCCACGTAATCATCGCCATGACAGAAATATGACTATCTGGCCTGAAAAAACCACCAGAATAGGGGGCATTGGTGAAAAAGATAATTTTGAGTTTTGTATTCATATGGTTTTTTATCGGCAGCCTGGCACATTTTATCTTTACAGGCAGCGAAGCAAAAATAATTCCGGACTACATCCCCTGGCATATGGCCGACGTTTATGTGAGCGGTTTTCTTGAAATGCTCGGAGCCTTGGGGTTGCTATCAAAAAAGACCAGGCCTTATGCCGGGTTTGGTCTTTTTTGTTTAACCATTGCCGTGACGCCGGCCAATGTTTATATGGCAATGCATGCATCAAAATATCCAGATATAGCTCCCTGGATACTCAACGCCCGGCTCGTTTTTCAACTCATTTTTTTGTGGATGATCAGTTGGTCCAGCGATATAAGATGGCGTCTTCACTAGCAGGATGAGCAGGCAGCCATCCTGAAATATACTTAACCGTGCTGCTGCCACCACTCCCGCGCTTTTTCAGCCGCCGTTTTTGCCGCAGCGGGATCAGTCAGCCACGCCTTGGCAAGGTCAATCAACTGATTATTATCCTGCGCCCAAACGGCTCCACCTGCGGCCAGCAATCCTTGACGTAAAGCATTATCCGGCATTTTTGGACCCAGAATCAGCGGGCAGCCATCGGCAATGGGTCTGGTAAGGTCCACAGCTCCACCCATCAGCGTACCTCCAGGCACACAAAAATCGGCGCAGGGATAAAAGGCATCGCGAACATCGACTGTTTCTACGAAATACACCCGCGTCTTCAACGGGACATAACTGGTAAACAGGCGGCTGTGGCGAATAGTCTGGAGATGATACTTGATCGCGTCGCGGTATACCGGTTCATAACGCTCTTCACGATCTGGGGCAAGAATCATGATGCCCATTTTCACCCGTATCAGGGACAGAAAAACTCCGTAGGCTTCGGCGTCCTCGCCTTCGTGCAAGTTGGGAAAGTACACCACACAGCGTCCCCGATCCCGATATTCCTTAAAGCGTTCGCACCATTCCATACTACGCACTCCTTACCTGCGGATTTATGTATTCACGGATCATAGGCGACCTGAAGCCATCATTCAAAAAGTGTTTTGTGATATGTTAGCAACAAGTCACTCACTGAAGAACCTGAAACCTCTATGTTGCAAGTCCTGTTCGTGCTCTCCGAAATGGTTCCCTACTCCAAAACTGGCGGCCTGGCCGACGTCGGAGGCGCTTTGCCACTGGCTTTGCAGCAACTGGGCGTTGATGTACGGATACTGGTCCCCTGGTATGGCCGTCCGGATATGAATGAAATGCACTGGTTCTGTTCGGTGAATACGCCTTATAGCCAGGAAGCTGCCGAACTCTGGATAATGCCGGACCGGCCCGGTATTTTTTTTCTGCGTTATTCCGACTATTACGAACGGGATGGCGGGCCCTATCAAAATGCGCAAGGTCAGGATTGGCCGGACAATCCGCGCCGCTTCGCTTTACTGAATCGAGTAGCCGTAGAAATAGCGCAAGGTCGCGTATCCGGCCTCGACTGGCAGCCCGATCTGGTCCATCTGAATGACTGGCAGACCGGCCTCGTCCCTTATTTGCTGAATCTTGAAACCCGGATAGGAAGCCCGCGACCGGCCACACTGTTCACTATTCACAACCTCGCCTATCAGGGCCGTTTTGATCCCGCCATCATGGCAGAATTACATCTTCCCGCCGAAGATTTTCATTGGCAGGGAACTGAACTGTACGGGGCTTTTTCCTTCATCAAGGCGGGCTTGATCTACAGCGACCAGATCAGCACAGTGAGTCCTACCTACGCCCGGGAAATTCAGACTGAGGCCTTTGGCATGGGACTGCAAGGTCTCCTGCAGCAGCGCTCCGCGCAACTCACCGGCATTCTTAACGGAATAGATGAAGTCCACTGGAACCCCCGGGCTGATCCTTATCTTCCGGCGCACTACAATGCCCGCAGCCTGGTCGGAAAAAGTCAATGCAAAGCCCAACTGCAGCAAAGTCTCGGGCTTGAAGCCCAGCCCGATGTTTTTCTGCTGGGCATGATCAGTCGGCTGGTAGAGCAAAAAGGCGTCGATATGGTTCTGGATATTTTGCCCGATTTACTCCAGCGTGGGATGCAGGTGATTATTCTGGGCAGTGGCGAGAAATACTTTGAAGAGCGGCTCCAGGAACTGGCTGCTGTTCATCCGGGTCGTCTCGCTGTGCGCATCGCCTTTGACGAAGGGTTGTCACACCGGATTGAAGCGGGTGTGGATGCTTTTCTCATGCCCTCGCGCTTTGAGCCCTGCGGCCTCAACCAAATGTACAGCTTGCGTTATGGGACGCTACCCATCGTCCATCATACCGGCGGACTGGCCGACACCGTCGTCGATGCCGGCGACTTTGCCCGGGATGAAGAACGCAACGGCTTCGTATTCAGCTTTGCCCATAGTGATGATCTTCACCATGCAGTCCTCCGGGCTGCAGCGCTGCATCGGGAAAAAGCCGCATGGCGACATCTCCAGAAACAGGCCATGGCCGCGAACCATAGTTGGGAACACGCCGCACTGTCCTACCTGGAGCTTTATCGCCAGATTATGGAGCGCCGCAAATCTGCGCAGTAAATTCCGGCTTATTCATTTTGAGAAGAATCAAGGGGTCATTGGAGATCATTATCCCCACAAAAAAGCTTTTGCGTTGCACCGTAGCCATAAACCGCTACAATGCCCCGATGACTTTTTTCCCACATGCATGAGGAGTCGCACGATGTCAGGTCATTTTCCCTTTTCCGGCAAAGCCAACCGCGTTTCTGTGTTTGCCTTTTTTGAAGCCCACAACTGGAGTCTTGAAGCCCAGGAAAAATACTTTGAAGAATGGTATAAGTGGGCCAAGGATTACGTCATGAACGACGCCGACCTCAACGCCGCCAAGGGTGTGCTTTTCGCTAGTGATCATTTCGGTACCCACGCCGATCATGACTTCCATCTGCATGGTTATGCCATTGCCACGCGCATGCTGGATCTGGGTGAACTCATCAAAGGCAGCATTTTACCCAAGTTGGACCATGATATGCTGCACGCTCTGGAACACGATCATGAAGAATGGATTGCCGCAGCCAATGCCGTAGCAGCCAACCATCCCCGTGCCGAAGCGCCCGAAATCGGTCGTTATCGTCACGTCTGAGCCCAATAATCGGGGGCCGGATCACCGGTTCAGCCCCCGGTTTTCAAATTAGCTATGGATGCCAAACACATCAGGCAGTGCTTTGTCGCGCTCCGCGCCAGCATCCCCGAACCCAAAACCGAATTGCAGTACGCCAGCGCCTTTCAGTTGCTGGTAGCCGTAGTTCTTTCCGCCCAAAGCACCGACAAGGTGGTCAATTTGTGTACGGCGACTTTATTTGCAGAGGCGCCCGATGCCTTCAGCATGGCCGCACTCGGTGAAGGGGGCATTAAAAATCATATTCGTCGCCTCGGACTTTTCAATGCCAAGGCCCGTCATGTGCATGGCCTGTCCGAGCAGCTGATTGCTCAGCATCACGGCGAAGTACCCCCAGATCGTCACGCTCTGGAAGCACTCCCCGGCGTGGGCCGCAAAACCGCCAATGTGGTACTCAATACCCAATTTGGACAACCCACCATCGCTGTGGATACCCATATATTCCGGGTGGGAAATCGGATTGGCATTGCTCCGGGTAAAACTCCCCTCGCCGTAGAACAGGCTCTACTCAAAAAGGTCCCCGCTGAATATATTCAGGATGCTCACCATCTGCTCATTCTGCATGGCCGCTATACCTGTACGGCACGTCGTCCTCATTGTGAACGCTGCGCGCTGTTCAGTTGCTGCGCCTGGCCTGACAAGCTACTGTGGGCCCATCAAAGCCGGTAGCCAGCGGCTTCGCGCGCGGTAATCGGCGCGCCGGAGAACTGCTTCAATCGGCCATTGCCGAGGCCCGCGAAAAACTCTCCGGTGAAGCCATCACTGCCGCTTTGTTCTTGTTCAGCCCCACCCTTGCTCCGGTAAGTCCAGCATTACTGCAGTCCCAGATGCGTGCATTGTCCTGCCTGCAAATTGCGACAGGGACTTTTCCGGGGATATTTACCGAAAGAGATGCGGCGTTGGGGGAAAATGCCTGTGCCGTTCTCCTCCTGAGCGCGCCGCTGGGTTTTACCCCCCAGATTCCCGACCCCGACTTGGTGACATTCAGTTGGGGAAGGCTGGAGCAGCTCCAGGGCGAATGGTTGCAGCAATCACCGCGCTTTGGCAGTCTCAGCAGTCGCAGCGGGCGCTTCTGGTATCAAGCCAGCCCACGGAATATTCTGGAAATTGCCTTTCAGGGCATCCAGCCATCCCAAAGCGTCTGGTCCGCAGGACTGCGCACCCTGAGTGCCCCACTCCCGGTCCATCTTCAGGAGGGCAGCTTGCTGCTGCAGCTGGAACGTTATCTGGCGCTCCCCCTGCTGGCCCAGAATATTCCGGTCAGTATCCGCAAGGACAGTCGCCTGCCCCTGGAGCGCCTGCTCATGGGGGAGATTCGCGCCGATGCTGCCCCTGGAGCTCCGCCGGAATTACTGCACATTAGCGCCACCGACCTGAATCGAAGCGGGCTCTGGCTGGAAAGACCACTGGCGGAACACTCACGGGCCTTTCTCAGCCTGCGCGATCCGGCCATTGCCGAGCGTGACACCCGCATTGCTCTGGAACAATTATCCGCCAGCACCCAAGAGCCCACCTTTGCCTGGATTTCCAGCTCCATTGGTCGGGATGCGGCATTTTTTGGTCAGGAAGATCAAGATCTGTGTATCTGGCGCGAGCAATATCCCGATTTGCCCATGCTGGGGGCCTACGGCATGGGCGAACTGTTTCCACATCAGCAGCGCAGTCATTTTTTGCGCTATGGTAAAATTTACACCCTGTTTTCAAGGACAGACATATGCCCATAAATCGTTCCGCAGTTATCCGGTCTTTTTTGGGTTTAATGCTGACAGTCTTGAGTGCTCCCGCCTGGAGCAGCACGTATCTGCTGCCACCCCCTGGAGACAATATCGTCGGCGCCATCCAGAGCATCAGCGCCCGACATGAAGACACACTTTCCGACATTGCCCGTAAATATGACCTGGGCTATGACCAGATTACTGCCGCAAATCCACAGGTGGACCCCTGGTTACCAGGAGCTGGCACCCGCATCATTCTTCCCAGCGAATATGTGCTGCCCGATGCCCCGCGTCAGGGCATAGTGATCAATCTGGCGGCCATGCGGTTATTTTATTATCCGCCCACTGTCGCTGGACAGGCCCCGGAAGTAATCACTTATCCCATCGGCATAGGTCGCGAAGGTTGGGGGACACCCCTGGGCAAGACCCGCATTACCGCCAAAGTGGCAAATCCCAGCTGGACACCACCGGAAAGCATTCGCAAGGAACATGCAGAAAACGGAGATCCTTTGCCAGCAGTGGTTCCTGCCGGTCCAGACAATCCACTGGGACTGTTTGCCCTGCGCCTGGCTATTCCCGGTTACCTGCTGCACGGCACCAACAAGCCCTGGGGGGTCGGCATGCGCGTCAGTCACGGCTGCATCCGCCTCTATCCAGAAAATATCGAAGCACTATTTGCGCGCGTTCCAGCAGGAACCCCGGTCCTGATTGTCGATCAACCCTGGTTACTGGGCCATGATGGCGGACATGATTACCTGCAGATTTACGGGCAAATGACCGATCGCCCTTTCGAGCAGGTCCAGGGCTCCTTTACAGACTGGCTCAACCAACATTTGCCCGCCGGCAAAGCCATTGATTCGAACATAGCCAGGCGCTGGCTGAAGGCCGCGACGGGAATACCGGAACCGCTGTAAAAAATAGCGCAGCGCAAGTAACCCGTTGCGACTGGTCGGCTTCGAGCGTTCCCGGTCACATCTCGAGACTCAAGATACCTCATTCGCGCTGAATGAAGTTGTCAATAACTCCGATAGCTTGGCCGGCGCCCAAATGGACAGGGCTGACCGCGTAGAGGAAAACAGCAGCTTTTTTTTCGAACATGGTCTAGAATCATTGTGAGTTGGTCAGATATAAGGTCCGAGAACAATGGAAGTGGTGAATATTCATGTAGTGAAAGCCCAGCTATCCGTATACCTCGGCAAGGTAGAGCGAGGCGAGACCGTGATTATTGCCCGTCGTAACAAGGCGATTGCCGAGTTGCGACCGATTTCGGCAACCATCCCGGCCAAGAAAAGTCGGCCCATGGGCTTGGCTAAAGGTAAAATACATTGGGCCGAAGATGCCTTTGCTCCCTTGTCCGACGCGGAGCTGGCCGATTGGTATGACACCCATCGAAATGATCCGCTGCAGCTCGGAACAACACCGGACAAAACCTGATGCTGCTGCTGGATACTTGTACCCTGATCTGGTGGTTGGCACAGACAGAAAAGATTCCGGCTACTGCGCGCGGCCATATCGCCGAGGATGTGGAGGTTTGTATAAGCGTGGTCACCATTTGGGAAATTCTGGTGAAGCACACGAGCGGCA
This sequence comes from Acidithiobacillus sp. TH-A36, assembly GCF_057473445.1. Lineage (NCBI taxonomy): Bacteria > Pseudomonadati > Pseudomonadota > Acidithiobacillia > Acidithiobacillales > Acidithiobacillaceae > Acidithiobacillus > Acidithiobacillus sp. TH-A36. Next base: position 8,657 of record NZ_JBYCKP010000167.1, read on the forward strand.
AGCTGATTATCGAAAGCGGTTCCGAATCGGTTTTTGACTATATGCTCCGCCAAATCGAGGCAGTGGATTTTCGACGCATAGCGCTGTCGGATACCGACCTGCGTCATCTTCCGCAACTACCGCCCATTCATCGGGATCCTTTCGACCGCATGCTGATTTGTCAGGCCATCGAACGTGGACTGACCTTGGTCACCCCTGACCCCGCTATCAGGCAGTATCCCATTCGTACACTTTGGCTGTGAGGTGTGGTGCATACTTTTCTGGCCAGAAGCTTCCGAACGGAAACGCCTGACACCATTAAGCTATCCAATACCGCCCCCTGGGGGTTGGGCGGCAACAGGCGCATTACCAACGCAACAATGTTTTCCCGAGTAGTGCGCCGAGCACGGTGCGAATCAAAATCCCGAGCAAATACCAGGTGCCGATAAACGGTGCGCCCATTTCAGGACAATGCAGACATGGCCACGGCACTGCACCCACAAACCCAACTGACACTGGGTTTTGATGGGCAACCGTTGCCAGCGCGATACGGATTCCCCTTAAAAATACGAATTCCCACCAAGCCCGGTTACAAGAACCCGAAGCATGTGCGGGCTATTCAAATCACAAACATTTACCCTGGTGGTTATTGGGAAAACCAAGGGTATAACTGGTTTGGTGGCAGTTAGAACGTGTTCTGATTGCGCTGAAGCAAGGCATGGTGCCTTATTGATGACATGAGCAAAGACAAGATGGACCACTTGTACCACCAATCCCGTCAGGATCGTGTCTGCCGGGCTACCTGAACCAATGTTTGCCGAATCGCTTCGGGTGTAGGTGGGCAGCCCGGACATTGCCCGGCTACGGGGAGCACTTTTTCTGCCGCGCCGACAACGGCATAACTCCCGGCGAATATGCCGCCCGTACAGGCGCAATCGCCTATGGCCACGACCTTTTTGGGATTTGGCATGGCTGAAAATGTGTCTTGCAGCGCCGTCGCCATATGTCGGCTGACCGGGCCGGTTACCATCAACAAATCAGCATGGCGCGGCGACGCGGTCAGGCTCAACCCGACTTGTTCCAAGCCATAATGTGGGCCGGAAAGTGCCTGAATTTCCAGCTCACAAGCATTGCAGGATCCCGCATCCACATGGCGAATGGCAGCACTCCGGCGGAATGGCCCCTGCCCTTTGGCGGGAATGATTTTTTTGCCCGGTTTTCCCAATCGCCAGATTTCTTTCAGTATGCGATACATTGCCAATATCCTCCGGGTGCTGACACGCTATAAATCATGTCCGCTGTAACTCAAATTGAACGATTTATTGATCAGTGGAAAGTCGGCGACAATATCGTTCAGCACGGCCTCCTCAAGGACCGGCCACAGGACCCACGATGGATCGTGGGGATGGCAGCGTTTGATAAGGGCGTTTTCCACAGAAAGAGCGACAAACACTTCGCCGCGCCAAGCTTCGACAATGCCCAAACCTTCGCCATCGGGGATGCTTTCTGGAATGGTTGCGCTGACATCTCCCTCGGGCAGTTCTATCAGCAACTGTGTCTGCAGACGCACCGACTCATAGAATTCCCGAAAGCGCATTTGCCAGCGTGCAGCCACATCGCCTTCTTGGGAAATCTGGATGGAAACGTCCAGATTCTCATAAGGGGCGTGGGGAAACTGGACACGCAAATCCCAGGCCTGACCACTGGCGCGGCCGGCAAGCCCCGCCATACCGAGTGCTGCAGCACGGGGTGGCACAATTTTTCCTGTACCCACCAGGCGATCCCGCAGACCGGAATGCTCCTGCAAGAGGAGATCCAGGCGTTGCACTGTGCGTTGCCAGGATTCACTGTTATGCTGAATCGCGGCTATTTGCGCCGAGTTCAAGTCAAAAGCGACACCACCGGGAATAATGCAGTCCATCAAATAGCGGTGTCCGAAAATTTCCTGGTTTTCGCGCAGCAGGCTTTCCTTGATAAACAGAAATTGTGACTGACAGAAGGCGAAGCCAGCGTCATTTCCCAGAGCGGCAAGATCACCCAGATGGTTGGCCATGCGCTCCCGTTCCAGGCAAACAGCACGCAAGGCGGCTGCACGAGGCGGGATTTCGCATAGGGCAATGGATTCCACCGCCATGCTGTAGGCCCAGGCATAACCCACTGTGGTGTCACCACTGATGCGCCCTGCCAGACGCGCACCCGCAAATACATCCCGATCTTGGAAAAGGCGCTCGACGCCCTTGTGGGTGTACCCCAATCGTTCTTCAAGACGGAGGATTTGTTCACCGATACACGAAAAACGAAAGTGTCCGGGTTCAATGGTGCCCGCGTGTACCGGCCCCACTGGAATCTGGTGGACATCCACGCTATCAATCAATTGAAAAGGATAATCGGCATCGCCATCCACGCCGAA
>NZ_JBYCKP010000168.1:0-1878 GCF_057473445.1 Acidithiobacillus sp. TH-A36
AGTTTTTCACGGAGATTGGCCGCAATTTTTTTGCTTTCCAGAATGTTTCCCACGGACTGATCGGTTACCAGCAGGATTTCATCGGCCGTTTGTTGCAGGTACTGACCCAAATCGGAAAAGGCCGCCCCGCCCAGGTCAGCAATGACCAGATCATAAGTGGATAAAATCAGGACCAAAAGCTGAAACGCATCGGCCAGCTTCAGGCCACGCAGGTTGTTGACTTCATGGAACAGGGGAAGGACACCAATTCCACCGGGCGTGCGGGCAATAGCCGTATTCAGATAGGTACGGTCACAACGGTCCAGATTGCGCACCGCCTCGGCAAAGCAGATGTGCGGGGCGACGCCCAGATGAATGGCGGCATCACCCACGGGCGTGGCAAAATCCAGCAGCAGGATGCTGGCATCGGGTCGCTGAACCTTGAGCAGTGTTGCCATATTGCAGGCGATGGTGGTGCAGCCCGCCCCAATTCCACCACAAAGCGTAATCAGGCGGCCCGTACGTTGGCGGCGCTGGCGGATTTCTGCAAGGATGCGTTCCGCCGCGTTGCGCAAAGTGGCAATGGGGGATTCCTGTTCCACATAATCCACTACCTGGGCACGCATGGCCGCCAGCAACGCCTGCTGATCGGACAACGAACCCACTCCAATAATTTTCAGGTCGGGAAAAGACAGACGAAGCTGCTCGAAAAGTGCTGTTTCGGGATGATCATCGCCAAAATCGGCAATCAATAATGAGGCACCACTTTTGCCAACAGCCTGGACAATATCATCGGCACGCTTGCCTACCGGCAGCACGATGGCCATGCTATCCAGCGCAAGACGCATCCAGGCCAGGCACTCTGTGCGTTGGCAGAGGGCCAGAACCACCACCTGGGTGCTGTTGCCGGGGCTGAAGGACGCGTTGGAGCGGGTCATCATTGCGTGTATCCGGGCCCCGCAGACGATTCGTCATAGTTGCTGCCGGGAAGGAACACAGCTTTGCCCAGATTTAAATGACTGTGGGCAAATTTTTCGCCCGGCAGGGCGGGAAGCTTCACCCCTGCCGCAATGGGACGCACCAGACGGGGAGTGACAATAATCGCCAGCTCCATATCCTGTTTTGAGTAGTTGATAGACCGAAAAAAGGCACCGAGTATGGGCAGGTCACCCAGAATCGGAACTTTGCTGATGTTCTGCTGCATCTGCCGATCCACCAGTCCACCTATAATCAGACTTTCACCATTGCCCAGAGTTACCGTGGTGTTGGCCTGACGGACCAGCAATGCGGGAACACTATATCCATTGAGGGTGATGGCATTGGTGTAATCCAGAGAGCTGACGGACGGGGCTACGTGCAGGGCAATTTTATGGCTGCTGAGAATGGTGGGCGTCAAATCGAGGGCAACGCCATATTTCTTGTACTGGATAGTGATGGTCGGTGACCCTGTACCACTGCTTTGGGGAACGGGAATGGGAATTTCTCCACCGGCCAGAAAGCTGGCTTTATGACCATTCATGGCCACCAAGGTGGGCTCGGCGAGGACTTGCAGTATGTCATTGCCTTCCAGCAGGCTGAGATAACTGCTCAAACCGCTGCCATTGTTGACCTGTGCCACCAGATTGAATGCCTGGGCAAAGGGCAGTACGGATGAGGCTCCACTCAGACTGCTACCCAGAGAACTGGGTCCGGTCAGGGTCGAAGGACCAAAAGTGCCCAGAGTAAAACCGTTATTTACTGAAAAGATATTGATCCCAACATTTTTCAGTTCGGTTTTACTGAACTCCACGACCTTGACGCCAACCTGCACTTCGTCATCCACCGGAATGGTGCTTTCGTCGATGATTTTACCGTCCTTTCCGGCCATGGCAGCAGCGGCTTCAAGGGCCGCTTCCTGCT
>NZ_JBYCKP010000169.1:0-1054 GCF_057473445.1 Acidithiobacillus sp. TH-A36
TCTATGGCGGAACCTGGTTGGGTTATTATTTGTTCAGCCGTGGTCTGGATCCCGTTTCCGGGTCCATTGCCGAGGCTTTGATCAATTGGGATGCCAAATGGTATATGGACATTGCCACTCACGGGTACAGCTACATACCGCATGCCGATTTTGGACAAAACATCATTTTTTTTCCACTTTATCCGGCCTTGTGCAAGGGCTTCAGCCTCATTTTGCCTTTCCCTATTCCCGCCATTGGCATAGGGCTGGCTCTTTTTTTTGGATTACTCTCGGTGCTGTTATTTCAGCGCCTTGCCAAGGACTGGCTGGAACCCGATAGTGCCGCTTTTGCCACGCTGAGTTATGCACTGTACCCTGCTGCCGCTTTTTTCATCAGCGCCTATCCGACATCCTTGATGAATTGCCTGGCCATCGCCACACTGATTGCGCTCCGTCAACAACGTCCATTTCAGGCTGCTTTCTGGGCAGGAATCGGCACGGCTTCCGGACCGTTGATGGTTTTTTTCGCTTTCGGAATATGGCTGGTTTTACTGGGGCGCGTTTGGGCGGACAGGCAAAACCGTGCGCTCATCTCCCTATTCAAGGGGTTAAGCCTGGGAATAATCGCTTGCGGTGGGCTGGGTGTATTCATGGCCTATCAATGGTATTTATTCCAGACACCTTTTGCCTTTGTGGTGGCCCATGGTCCTTATATTGGCCATTTATCGCCTCTGGACAAACTGAGAAATATTGTCGAACTATTTCCCTTGTGGGGAGGAGACTATACGCCGCTAATCCATGCATTACTGCTGGAACCGACAGTGCTGAACCCTGCCCGCAGTGTATACTTTTTCATGAATGCTCTGATCTTGCTGGGTAATTTTTTTGCTCTGGAAATTTTATGGTGGAAACGCCAATGGGCCTTACTTGTCGTCAGCATTCCCCTGGTTTTTGCTTACTTATGGTTTCAGGGAGCGGCACAGGGACCGGTTTCTACTTACCGCCTGCTTTATATCAATCTGCCCTTGTTTCTGGCGGTTGGCTGGATATATCAAAGCACCACCCGAAAAACCTG
>NZ_JBYCKP010000170.1:0-6071 GCF_057473445.1 Acidithiobacillus sp. TH-A36
GTTTTGCGATGCTGGCGTGGCCCTCTACAACCCGGACAAGCCCGACCGCCCGGTGAACAGTCCGAAGGCGGTTTATCAGATCGAACCCGCCGCGCTGGCCTTGCTGCGCACCTTTGGCACGCCCGCATGGCATGACGGCCTTACGGCCTATCTGGCCGGGCGTGAAACGCTGGTTGCCCGCTACGCAATGGCACGAGAGCAAAACCGCATCCCCGTTGAGATTGCGCCGGGAAAAGAAATCACCCTCAGTCCCGGCGAGCATAGCGAACTGATCCGGGCCATCATCGAGGACTTCGCCCAGCGCTTCGCACCGGGTAGCGTGCTGGTCTATGCCGGCGACACTGGCGACAAGTGGGGTTACTTCGACGCGGCGTTGCTGGCCGGGCTGGGTGTGGACGTGGATTCACACGGCAAGATGCCAGACGTGGTGTTGCACTTCACCGCGAAAAACTGGCTGCTGCTGGTTGAATCTGTCACCAGTCATGGCCCCGTCGATGGCAAGCGACATGCCGAGCTTGCAAAGCTCTTCGCCGGATCGACTGCCGGGCTGGTCTATGTGACCGCCTTTCCAAACCGGGCCATCATGGGCCGCTACCTTGGCGAAATCGCTTGGGAAACCGAAGTGTGGGTGGCGAATGCACCGTCACACCTGATTCACTTCAATGGCGTCCGTTTTCTTGGCCCCTACGCCACGGAGTGAGCTTGACCATGACCATGAACCCCACCAGAGCGCCCGCACCGATTACCGAGGCCGAGCGCCGCAAGCGTCAGGAGGCGGTCAACTTCGCCCGCGCCAATGTTGGCCTTGAAGGATTCAAGCCTTCCGAGGAAGCGGAGCAACGCGCAGCCCGGTTTGTTGCTGGTGAAATCGACCTTGCCGAGTACGTGGACCCGGCACGCTGAAACTGTCTTGGCGACAGATTCACAACCTGGTCAGCTCCTTTTTGTCGCCAACCGCTGGCCGGGCCATCGCGCATACGCGCTTCACTTGGCTTTGACTGCACCCGGCCAGCTTCGCGGTTTCCGCGATGCTCTTGCCGCCTTCGCGCAAGGCCACGATGCGGGCATGGTGTAGAATAAAAATAAAGTTGGTAACTTTTATCCGGCCAAGGCCAGTAGAATCGCCACATCGAAATTTTCAAAAATAAATAAAGTTGGTAACCTTTTGCCTCCTCACCCCAAAAACCCTTGATGTTTGTGCAAATAAAGTTGGTAACCAAAGATGGAATCTTTCAATATATTAATTAAAATCAGTGAGGTAATGATGCATAAAAGTTACCCTCTATTTGTAAGTTACCAACTTTATTTCATTGTTACGATCTTTGTTTGAATGCCACAGCTGCTACAATAATAGATATAACTAGATGATGTTTTGGTGATATTCTTTCCAGGCTTCCAGAAGATGTCATAATTGTCGCAAGGGAACCTAATAAAAATGGTAAACCGGAATAGATTATTAATAATGCAATGATAATAATTCCCATCGGCACAGCCAATCTACCAAAAAGGTATCCGGTTTGGTCTGTGGTTCCGGTAACCACAATTGACCAGTGCGCCGCTGTTGCAAAACCAATAAAAAGTCCCAGAACAACGCCTATTAAGCTAATGATTGGAATTATAAGTTGTGTTTTTTTTAATATAGAAAATAATTTTTGATTGTTCTTTTGTGTTTTAGTGGTGGATGTTTGGTTATTCATATCTTTCTCCGGAGTAATGTAGAATACAAATAAAGTTGGTAACTAATGATGGCCTATTGCAATAACCGCATTAAAATCAGTGAGGTAATGATGCATAAAAGTTACCAACTTTATTTCGTTGTTACCATCTTTATTTGAATGCCACAACAGTCTGGTAACTTTAGTGAAAACTGATGGGCCTCTCTACCCTCTGAATGACTTTTAATGGCCCAACCAGAGATTCCACCGGGCCTAGCGTCTCGTCTTCCATGACGGGTGCCCCTTCACACTGGAAATAGAAAGCGTCTGGCTGATCGTTTTCAAACAAGAGGTGGACCGCCTCTATTTTGTAAACATAACCTTCAGGTGTCCTGACATAATCCCCTGCTTTGCAAGGCGCTATATCATCAACCAGTCTTGCGACGATCTCCTTGAGTTTATCGCCTTCGACCTGGGCATAAGACCGAAATAGATGATACATGGCAGTTTGTTTTTGAATCCGTTTTAAGGCTTCATCTTTGGATGATTCCATCGAAAATATCTCCTTATTGACGTTCATGGATAAAGTTCGTCGCATTACTGACGTTACGAATCAACTCGGAATCTTTTAACTCGTAGACTTACCACCAGCCTTGTATATCCATGCGTTAGACTTTGCAACAATATATTTATTGTTTGCGCTCTTAATGTCCAATGAAAAAACGATACTATTCACTTTTGTATCAGACTTACCCGGAAGTATTGAGTTGGTAAAATGACCATAGCTTTCATTGTTTCTAAGCACATCAAACTTCAGTCTTCCCTCTGGGAGAAAGCCCGCATAAATCAATTTATAGGTTGACCGATGATCGGTATGGTCAATCTTGAAAAGACAATTGCTATGGTACGAAGATACGGAAGCAACGCTATCTCTATTGAAGTAGATTGGCCCAGACACCAGACCCGTCTTATCACCGACTACAAAATGTGATCCACCTATGGCATGGAAGGTATGCGCCCACCAGTCGGAACCATATCTGTAATAATAATAAGGTATTGCATAATTTCCTGCCGCATATTGATCCGCTTTGTCATTGGATGGCAGGGCTGGAATAATGTAGTATCGGTGCCCTTTTTTGAAAGCGGTCCCCTGGGACAGATACGCCTGTCCGCCCCGGATATGTTTTATGAATGAGTGACCATCCCTGCGCCATTCGATGTAGCAATCGCTGGTTGATGTGAGTTTTGTATGGGCCTTTATGACGCTGATGGTAGCCATCACGTCCCCAGGATAGATTTCCTGTTTTTTAGTAATGGTTTTCCCGGCCTCGTGGTAATAGGTCCCCCTGGGGGTATAGTGCCCGGTATATTCTGTTCCATAATGAATTCCCACCATTGCACAGCCCGATAGAAAAGATGTTGCAGCTATTCCAGCTATTTTCTTTATCATAACAACTCCATAAAAAATGATTTGTCTTGATTAGGATCAGCAGTCTGTTTAACTCCGGTTTCCCATATTACCCCACAACTTCCCGCGCATACTTTAGGAAATGTGCTTTCAGCACTATTCCCCTTGCTATTGCTGGCATCCTTCGGTCTGTTTTATGATCGAAGTACACCATTTTCGGGTTCAGTGCTGTAATCACCACCTTACGGTCACGGCCCCGATCATCTGGGTACATCTTGCTTTCCAGTATGTACCAGTTACCCACTTTTAGTTGCATAGATGATTTCATATGCGCTCCTTTGATGGATATGAAGCCGAATGGAACGAAAACTCCATAAAAGGGGTTCGTCCAGTGTATTTGCTTATTCCGTATTCGTTTCTGGGCTGGCGATAGCCTTAATCCGGTTCAATCGTTTTTCGATCTCAACAGCCTGCTCCAGTATTTCAATAGCAAGCTCACCCAACAAAGGATCGGTCGCACTGACCATCTCGCGTAAGTCTTGCACCAAGAGGTTTGCAGACTGGCTAGATTTTACTAATTTCTCTGCATCGTTGCTATTTATCATCTTCTTTTCCTTTCAATATCAAAAGCTGGATCGGCCATCGTATTCCGCGTCTCTTAACTGTGGACGGGATGATATCCGTGCTGGTGTCTGCGACGGCAAATATCCCGGGACCAGGACACTGTATCCAATGTCTGCTCCAGAGGGAGGCGCAAGATGCGTGATGGTGGCCGCTGGCGACCGCCCCAACGCATTTCAATAACATCCTCATCGGGAAACAGCGTGGGCACGACCAGAATTAGATACCAGCGACCGTCAGTGGCCCGTTCCCAGGCACAGATCCCTTGCCGACTTTCCAGAACCGCAGACAGACGCTGCGCCTCCCTTTCCCATGGTTTATCCGTATCCTTAGTCGGTGTGTTCATGTTCCGTGCCCCCCGGTTCTACCGGTTGCGATGGGTCGTGAGCGATCAGGACAGGATTTTTATAGTGCAACAGGAAATCCGTGAATTTCGAGAGGTATCCGTCTGATTCGAGCCAGGCCGTCACATCTGCGCAGCTTGGGTACTTATCTCCAATTAGACCAGAATACGCCGCAACATGCTTTTTCAGGGAAAGCACGGCCAGCTCTATCAAAGCCGCGTCGCGCTCGCCTTTGTTGCGGTAAGCCCGATTTATCCCCAGTTGGACTTCAAGCAGGTCAAGCTCGACTGCGGGATCATCGAAGAAATCTGCACAAACTCGTCTTGTTGGCCTTCCAATCTGCATAGCTGTTTTCCAGTGCATTAATAAGATAATTCGATATTACGCCGGTTTTTTGTAATTGCAAGCACAGATATAGAATAAGTGTTTTGTTTTTGCGGCAAATGGCGGCGGTTTTTGGGCTTGTGTAGATAGGATAATAGATAGTATTATCCTATCTACAGTCACAAAAAGCCCCTGGGGACCCGATGCTACCCATAGATTCTCTCATCACCGACTTTGAAAATTGGCTGAAAAGCCCGTTTTTTGAGATTCCGTACTCAAGTACCTCTATCAAGGCTTATACGGCAAAATCCCGACAGTTCCTCAATCATGCAGAGAAAAGCGGAATAGAACAGATAGAGGCAGTTTCTTTGTCTTTCGTGAAGAATTGGATTGTCCAGTCTAAAAATGGCATCGCACCCGTTTCTACGCAGATGGTCCGATACTCCGCTGTTATGCTGTTTTTTGACTGGCTGCAGAAAACACATGACTTTCCCTTTAACCCGGCCAGAGTGCTCAGAGAGGAAAAAGTCCGGCAACGCGCTGAACGCGCCATCACGGGTGGCCAGGGCGGTCGCGGGGGACGCGGGGGTGCCAAACCCCATCGTCTGCCCCCCGTTCTCGATCATGCGGAGATCGACCAGCTCCGCACCGAAGCCAAGCGGTTCGAAACCATTGCCGGCTATCGGGATGCGGCGCTGGTCGATTTTTTACTGGCCACGGGATTGCGTGCCCATGAAGCGGCCAGTTTCAGGCTCGATGCACTCAACGGTTATCTCTCCGGACGTCTGCGCGTCATCGGTAAAGGTAACAAGGAAAGGCTGGTGCGCTTCCCTCCCCCGCCCGCCGAATCTCTGGAGCTTTGGCTCACCGCAAGGCGCAGGCTTCAGTCCCCGGCGGACACCCTGTTTCTGACCGATCAGGGTAAACCTTTAAGCGCTGCTTTTATGTATCAGGTGATCCGGCGTCTGATTGAGCGCACCACTATTCATAAGCCGCAGGTCGGACCCCATCTTTTGCGGCACACCGCCGCCAGTCTGTGGCTTGCACAGGGCATGGATTTGCGCCAGGTACAGGCCAACATGGGACATAGTAGTATAGTGGTGACCAGCCGATACCTGCATTTGATGGAGTGAGGTGTAGAATGCAAATAAAGTTGGTAACTAAAGATGGAATATTGCAATATCTGCAATAAAATCAGCGATGTAATGATTCATAAAAGTTACCAACTTTATTTCGTTGTTACCATCTTTATTTGAATGCCACAACAGTTTAATCACGATTTTGGTTTCCTGATTTCTTGCTTGAGCAGTCAACAAAAAAGATTAGAAAAAATGACAGCCCAGTGAAAAAAGCGGTCATAAAATTGCTCGCATCCCTTCCACCTTGAAAGTCACTGGATGGCAAGCCGAACACAAGCGCACTCCATCCGATAACTATTCCGAAAGCGAAAACAAATCGCATGACGTTGCAGTTCATTGTTCACCCTCCCTGTTCAGGTAAATCTTGGCTCTCGTCCACAAGACCGCTCATACTGTTCCAATGCTTCTATATCCCTAAAGTCGATGCCCCAGCATAGTTCGCGGGTGCCATACATCCACATAACGGATCCACCACATATTCTAAGGGGTCTGAAGTCCAATGGAACGGAAACGTACGCTAAGGCCATTCGTCCGGCCCTGAGTGCTGCTTTAGTTGCCGCAAATGATTCAAGATGCCATG
>NZ_JBYCKP010000171.1:0-3025 GCF_057473445.1 Acidithiobacillus sp. TH-A36
CTGGTGAAATCCTGCGCCCGTCAGGAGAGCTGTCTGAGCCCGCAGGGCGAGTTCTCTCCTGACAGCAGGATGAGCCTTGGAACAACAGGCAAGGGACGTTGGAGCAAAAAGCCTCCCCGCCACCGGCCTGCCGGAGCCTGCTCTTGAAAACCGCTGGCCAAAACATTTCAGGCCTCTGGATGCATCAGGGCGGCCAGCACCATGCGGTCTTCGGCCATTAAAATATTGTAGGTCCGACAGGCTGCGCTGGTATCCATGACTTCCACAGGAATGCCGGCATCGCGAAGGGCTGCCATCAGTTGCAAAGGAAAATGCTGTTTTTTGCCGGTGCCCAGGAGCATGACGTCCGGCTTGCGGGCGAGCACTTCGATAAAATGCTCCAGACCGAGCCCTTCAGCACTCTCCGGCCCCCAGGGGCTCTGCAGCCAGTCCGCCGCTACCAACAATCCATGGCGGTAATGCTGGCCGCGAACTACGATGCCGTCTTGTCCATAGCCATTGATGAGATTGTATTGGGCGTCCTGTTGCAGGTGTAATTTCATGACTTTCCTCCATGATGCGGATTGACAGGCCAGCGTAGCCTCTCTATTGTTCTTCGGTTTCGGTATTCACGACAACCCTTGAAGGCCTGTGTCCCATGAACAGTGATTTTGAACGTATCCGCCGTCTGCCTCCTTACGTGTTTAATATTGTCACTGACCTGAAAAATCAGGCCCGTAAGCGCGGTGAGGATATTATCGACTTTGGCATGGGAAATCCCGACCAGCCCACGCCCCAGAATATTGTCGATAAGCTCTGCGAGACCGCCCAGCGCGGGGATACCCATCGTTACAGTGTATCCCGGGGTATTCCCCGGCTGCGGCGCGCTATCACGACCTGGTACGAACAACGCTTCGGGGTGGCTCTTGATCCCGAATCAGAGGCCATTGTGACCATTGGTTCCAAGGAAGGTATCGCGCATCTGGCCCTGGCTACCATGGGCCCTGGGGATACGGTGCTGGTTCCCAGTCCGACTTATCCCATACATCCCTACGGTTTTGTGATTGCCGGAGCAGACGTGCGCCATGTGCCGATGCTGCCAGGTGTGGATTTTTTCGAGGAACTGGAAAAAGCCGTCAAGGCCGCCTGGCCCAAGCCGAAAATGCTGGTCATCAATTTTCCACACAATCCCACGGCAGCGGTGGTCGATCTGGATTTCTTCAGGCGGATTGTGGAATTTGCCAAGGAGCATCGCATCTGGGTGGTGCATGATCTGGCTTATGCTGACATCGTCTTTGATGGCTATAAGGCGCCCAGCTTTTTGCAGGTGCCGGGGGCCAAAGATGTGGGGGTGGAATTTTTCACGCTGTCCAAGAGCTATAACATGCCCGGATGGCGGGTCGGCTTTGCCGTAGGCAATCCCAAGCTGGTGGGTGCCCTGGCGCGCATGAAAAGCTATCTGGATTACGGCACCTTCACCCCCATTCAGGTGGCGGCCATTACAGCACTGGAAGGCCCTCAGAATTGTGTGGAAGACATTCGCCTGATGTATGAACAGCGCCGCGATGTGCTTTGCGAAGGGCTGGATGCAGCAGGTTGGGTGGTGGAAAAGCCCAAGGCAACCATGTTTGTCTGGGCGCGTATTCCGGAAAATCTGCGCAAAATGGGCTCGCTGGAGTTTTCCAAGCTGGTGCTGGACCGGGCCAAGGTGGCGGTCAGTCCCGGCATTGGCTTTGGTGAACTGGGTGATGAATATGTGCGTTTTGGTCTGGTGGAAAACGAACATCGTACCCGTCAGGCCATCCGTGGAATCAAACAAATGTTCCGTGAGGATTTATGATGAGCGACAGCATGGATCCTGTCCGTATAGGTATTCTGGGAATGGGCACTGTCGGTCAGGGCACGGTGCGGGTGCTGGCACGTAATGCCGAAGAAATCACCCGTCGGGTCGGTCGGGATTTACGGGTAGTCCATGCTGCGGTGCGTAATCCGGCGCGTCTGGAAGCATTGGGCCTGCAGGCGCGGATCAGCACCGATCCCTGGGCCGTGGTGGGCGATCCGGAAGTGGATGTGCTGGTGGAAGTCATGGGCGGTACAGGGCTGGCCAGGGAACTGATTCTGGCAGCCATTGCCGCAGGCAAGCATGTGGTGACAGCCAATAAAGCCCTGCTGGCTGAACATGGTAACGAAATTTTTGCCGCCGCCCAGCAACAGGGGGTGATGGTGGCCTTTGAAGCAGCCGTAGCCGGAGCCATTCCGATTATCAAAGCCATCCGCGAAGGTTTGGCCGGTAACCGCATTCAATGGCTGGCGGGGATCATCAACGGCACCAGTAACTATATTCTGACCCAGATGTTCCGTGAAGGCTGGGATTTTCAGCAGGCGCTGACCGAGGCCCAGCGCCTGGGCTACGCCGAAGCGGACCCCGGACTGGATGTGGACGGGGGAGATGCAGCCCACAAAATCACGCTGATGGCCTCCATCGCTTTCGGCATCCCGGTGGACTTCGCTCACTGCCATGTCGAGGGCATTCGTGCTCTGGAGCGGGATGATGTGGTGTATGCAGCAGAACTCGGTTATCGCATCAAGCTGCTGGGTATCTCCCGGCGTCGCGCCGATGGTGTGGAACTGCGCGTTCATCCGACCCTGATTCCCGAAAGTCATTTGCTGGCCAATGTCGAAGGACCCTTCAACGCCATTCTCGTCGAAAGCGATGCGGCCGGACAGAGCCTGTATTACGGGCGCGGTGCGGGCGGTGATCCTACGGCCAGCGCGGTGGTGGCTGATCTGGTGGATGTGGCCCGGACGATGACGGCCGACCCCAGCAACCGCGTGCCGCATCTGGCCTTTCAGCCGGATGCCTTGAGTGCCTTGCCGCTGCTGCCCATGGCCGAAGTGGAGAGCGCTTACTATTTGCGCATTCATGCCCATAATCGTGCTGGTGTTTTAGCCCAGGTGGCGACCATGCTGGCGGAACACCAGATTTCCATTGAGGCTTTGCTGCAAAAAGAATCGCCGGAAGCCGATACGGTTCCCATCGTTCTTT
>NZ_JBYCKP010000172.1:0-1660 GCF_057473445.1 Acidithiobacillus sp. TH-A36
AAAGGATGCAGCCGTTCGGCGCTGTGCCGGACATTGCTGGCAATAATAGATTCTACGCCGGGCTTGTCATCGAGGTCGATGGAACTCAGAGGATTGAGTTCTGCCCGGTTTTTTTCGGTAACCCGGGCAATTTCAGCCAGCATTTTTACGGCTTCTACCGGAAAATCGCCCATGGCCGACTCTTCCGAGAGCATGATGCAGTCCGTACCATCAAGGATGGCATTGGCCACGTCGGTTACTTCCGCGCGGGTTGGCCGCCGGTTGTGGACCATGGACTCCAGCATCTGGGTAGCGGTGATGACGGGTTTACCCACAGCGCGGGCTTTACGGATCAGGCGTTTCTGGATATTGGCAATTTCTTCAATCGGCACCTCCACCCCCAGATCGCCACGTGCCACCATGATGGCATCGGTCGCATCGATAATCGCATCAATGTGTTTCCAGGCCCGTGCTCTTTCGATTTTGGCGACCAGAAAAGGATGAAATCCCAGCGCACTGGCTGCACGGCGGGCGGCGTGCAAGTCTTCGGCGCTTTCCACAAAAGAAACACTCAGACCATCGACCCCGGCCTCCAGGGCAAAGGCCAGTAATTCCCGATCGGCAGCAGTGAGCGCGCCACCCTCCAGATAAACACCCGGCAAATTGACGCCTTTATGGGAAAGCAGCACCCCACCCACGATCACCTGACACAGCACGCCCTGGTGATCATGCTGTTCTACCCGAAGTTCCAGAAAACCGTCATTCAGATAGACCGTATCGCCCTTGACGAGGGGTTTGGCCAGGGGCGGCAGTTCCAGAGGAATGGCCTGCGCCGTCCCCGGAGCACCCGGAGCGAGCAGAACATGATCCCCATGCTTGAGGGTGACCGGAACTGGCAAGCGGCCAATGCGGATTTTCGGGCCGGGCAGATCGGCCAGAATGGCGACGCGATACCCGGTCTTGCGGGCGGCATCGCGGATGCGGGCAATGCGCACCCGATGTTCATCGGCCGTGCCGTGGGCCAGATTGAGCCGGGCGACATTCATACCCGCCCGGATCATCTGTTCCAGGACCTTGGGGGCATCAGACGCAGGACCGATGGTGCAGACAATCTTGCTGCGATGCTTGGGGAGCTTCATCATTGGCTGTCATCTACGCAGGGGTGGAGGAGGGCATAATGACGCTGCAGGGCATCCCCGGTTGCGGCAACCAGCGGATGCAGGGAAGGGGTCAGGCGCGGCTGACTGCCAAACTGCATGCTGACCAGATCGGGTGCGGTTGCATGCATCTGAATGGCGAGACCGATGGTGTTGACCAGTTCCCCGGTGGTGGCACCCCCCAGAACCTGCCCACCCAGAATTTGCAGGGAGTCAGCAGCAAAAATGATACGGCAGAAAATTTCTGTGGTGTTGGGCATGGAGGCTGGATGGTGATCAGGCAGGCGGGCTTCCCCACTTAAAATCGGAAAGCCTTCCTGTTCGGCCTGATGTTCGGTCAAGCCGGCCACACCAAAAGCCAGGCCATCAATTTCACTGGCGTAGACGCTCACCGAGCCGGCATTGGTACGCAACTGACGCAGGCCATACAAATTCATTCCGGCAATGCGGCCTTCAGCGGCGGCTTGTGAGGCGATCATGGCATGATTGGCCTTGCGCGTAAAAAAGTCCTGTTTGTGGGCACA
>NZ_JBYCKP010000173.1:0-3435 GCF_057473445.1 Acidithiobacillus sp. TH-A36
CAGGCCATGGGCGACGAAGCCCTGAAAATGATTGCCAAGGAAGTAGCCGATACCGTGCGCCAGAACACCCGCATCGACTGGTCTATCCGCGAACAGGCACGAGCGCATCTGCGCAGGATGGTGAAACGGGTCTTACGGAAACACGGTTATCCGCCCGACATGCAGGAAGGGGCGGTGAATACGGTTATTGAACAGGCTGAGGGGTTGGCGGGATAGGTTAAGTTGATGATGCGTTATTCTTCTGACAATAATTTTCAGCCCCCTTACCGAATCCCACAAATATATTTTCAGTATCTTTTTTATGGATGGAATAAAACTCATTGCCGAAAACATCTTCAAAGGTAAGGCAAATAACCCAATCAGAGTTGATTATTCTTACAATATCATCTTGTAATGTTTTTTGTTTGTTCATGTATATTTTCATCGGAACAAGAGGACGCTTGTGATCGTAAATACAATAGGATTCACCTGATGCGATTGCACCAACGCTTGTGATAATTGGGTGGGTAGAACAATTAACGTAAAATTTAATCTTTACATTTAGTGCGGTACCATTCCCTTTGTTTGAAATCTTTGCGCTCAGGAAGGCGACGTAAATATCCAATGTGTTATTGAAAGACCCAAGATCAGCAAACATTTTTCGGCCAATGTCCCCAATTTCCGGCTCTGTTGGCTCAATAACACATAGCGGCATCAAGTTTTCTTGGTGGTGTTTATCATCTTGTTCTACCAATATCTTATTGCTCTCTACCAGTTCATGCGTTTCTGCCACGAGCTGCGCGTTTTGTTTGAGTGCCTTCTTGGTTGATTTTGCCATTTCCTTGGTATACCAAGCCAACCCAAAGGTGCAACATGCCAACAAAAAGGTTGCCACCGGCAATAACCAAGTCCGCAATAGACCAATATCACTCATAGCACATCCACCACCACAGCTGTTCCATAGGCCGTGATTTCATTCATGGCTTGCCCCTGTCCGGCATCAAACTCACCAGAATCGAAGCGCATCCCCAGTACCGCATTGGCCCCAAGAGAACGGGCATGTTCCGCCAGTTGTTCCAAAGCATCCTCGCGGGTTTGGGCAATCATTTTTAAGTAGCCGGACTGTTTTCCGCCAAAGACGGCACGAATACCGCCCAGAAGATTACCGACGATATTGCGGGACCGGACACTTGTTCCGTAAACCGGCCCGATGACCCGAACCACGCGCATACCGGGGCAGTCGTTAATGGTGAGGATGAGTACATTATTTTCCATAGCCACGCTCAAAACTTATGCACAACAAAAATCACAGTACCCAAAACAGAAAAGTCTTGATCGGGGCTTACCGTAATGGTCGGGTAGTCGGGATTTTCTGGCTGTAATAGCACTTTATGGCCTTTACGCATCAGGCGTTTGACGGTCATTTCCCCGTCCAACATTGCAATCACTACTTGTCCGCTTTGTGGGGCAATGCTGCGATCCACCACAAGAATATCCCCGTCATGAATGGCTGCACCCGTCATCGAGTTGCCGGACACCTTCAAGAAGAAGGATGCCTCACTATTCGGCAGGCAGTATTCATTCAAATCGAGCGTCTTTTCGACGTAATCATCAGCGGGTGAAGGCATGCCTGCCGCGACCTTGGAAATGTATAATGGTGCCGCTGATAAAGGCGCATGCGCATCAGGCCGCATCACGGTCAGCCCCACCTTGGCAAGTTTCTCTATGGTCCTTGCATCCAGCGCCATGGCAATCCCCTTCAGAGAATGAGCTTGAATGGTTTCTACCGTGTTAACAGATCACCTGACCGCGCACGGTATCCACCGACATTTTACCCGAAATACAAGTAAACTGCTTCAGTGTCTGGAATTATGCCCCATAATCGCCTTAATAGTCGTGGTGGCTTATCCATCACCTCAACAGTTCGACCAAGTCTTCCGGTTTCAGATGGGTGTACCTTTTTAGCATCTGCATATTCTTATGGCCAGTGATGGCCGCCACCTGCATGAGGCCAAGCCCTTTCTCAAAAAGACGACTGGTCGCCTCATGGCGCAGGTCATGGAAAGTCAGCCCCTCAATGCCAGCCTTCTTGACGGCCTTGATGTAGCTGGCCTTGACGCCTTGTTTTGTGTAAGTCCATACCTTTCCATCCAAATTTCGTGGCAAGTCGCGTAATATCTGAGTGGCTTTGGTGGTCAGCGGTACGATACGCTTTTCACCATTTTTGGTATCTTCCAAGGTAATAGTCTGGTGCTTCAGGTCTACCTTGTCCCAAGTCATGCCCATAATTTCCCCTTGGCGCATGGCAGTTTCAATAGCGATGCTCACAATAGATGCCAGTTCGGGGTTCATGGTTTGGCAGGCAGACAGCAGTCTTTCTTCCTCATCGCCCACGAGACGGCGATCCCTACCTCTAGGCGGTTTGGGTTTGCGAACCGTTTTTACTGGGTTGATCAGTGCTTCCATCCCCCAATCGGTGCTTGCTACGGTGAAGATGTTGGACAACAGAGCTAGACGTAGGCGAATGGTATTAGGGGCTTTCCCTTCGGTTTCCATCTCACGCGTAGCATTCGCAATGTCCTTGCTTCGTAAGCTGGATAAAAACCGTTTTGCGAGTGGGTGGTTTCGCCAATACGCAATTACATACTTTTCTTGTGCGGCACCTTTTTTGTTGGGGGTGATTTCTTCCGCATAACGGTCAAGGGCTTCCTTTAAAGTGGTGTTCTCGCTTTCAGATCGGTCCCGCCAGACGCCACGCTGCATTTCCGATTCAACGATGGTTGCCCAAGCCTGAGCGTCGGCCTTGTTGCGAAAGGTTTTAGTCTGGGATGGATATCCCTTGCGTTGAATCTGAACCTGATACCCTATGACGACACCGTCGCGGTCCTTCCGTGGTCGAATTGCAGCCATTTTTACCCCCTTACCAAACATCCAATTTGGACACAGTTGGGCATTATTTGGGCAAAAAGTCAATAAGACGCAAAAAATCACTTAGCAAACATCGCTAAGTGTTTGTTTTATATGGGGTGGCTGACGGGGCTCGAACCCGCGACAACCGGAATCACAATCCGGGACTCTACCGACTGAGCTACAGCCACCATAATGAAGAGAACGCATGATACAACGGGCAAAGTCTGGCCGCAAGGCGACAGGCGGGAGTTAATCCTTAGTCCATGAATAATGAGCTGACAGAGTCTTCTTCAGCAATGCGACGAATGGTTTCCGCCATGAGTTCGGCGACCGACAGTACGCGAATTTTCGGGCTCTCCTGCGCTTCTTTACTGAGCGGAATGGTATCCGTAACCACCAGTTCATCCAGTTCGGAGCGCGCTATCCGTTCCATGGCCGGTCCGGAGAGAACCGGGTGAGTACAATAGGCGCAGACCTTGACTGCCCCTTGGGCTTTGAGGGCATGAGCAGCCTCACAAAGGGTATTGGCGGTATCTACCATATCAT
>NZ_JBYCKP010000174.1:0-2699 GCF_057473445.1 Acidithiobacillus sp. TH-A36
CCGAAGACCGCATTGTGGTCACCGAAAGCGGCATTCGCCAGGTTGAGGATGTCCTGCAACTGCGTGCGGCGGACGTCAACGCTTTCCTCGTCGGCGAGGCCTTCATGCGCGAACCGCAACCCGGTGCGGCTTTGAGTAAGCTGTTTGGTTTACATGGCCCGCATATTGGCATCTAATGGCAGGTTGTTGTTCAAAAGCAAAAGGGGGCGACGCATGCAGACACGCGTACAATGGATGGGTCCGGGTCAAATGAGTTTTGTGGCCAATGCTGACAGTGGTCATGCTTTGGTCATGGATGGCTCCGCAGAAATTGGTGGACAGAATCTTGGCGCACGGCCCATGGAAATGTTGCTCATGGGCCTTGGTGGTTGTGCGAGCATTGATGTGGTCATGATCCTGCAAAAATCACGGCAGGCCATCCAGCAATGTGTGGTTGACATCCAGGCCGAACGGGCGGACACCGACCCCAAGGTATTCACAAAAATACACCTGCATTTTATGGTATCCGGCAAAGCACTGGATCCCAAGCGAGTAGCACACGCCATCAGCCTGTCGGCGGAAAAATACTGTTCAGCCAGCGTCATGCTGGGGAAAACAGCGGAAATCACCCACGACTTTACAGTCGTCGACGAATCCTGAGGATGTTTTCATGCTACTGAGTAAAACCAGCGAATATGCTTTACAAGCATTGATTTATCTTGCCGCCCAACCGGAGGGCGAACCGGTGCTGAGCCGGGATATTTCCGATTATCTGCGGGTTCCGGCCCAATATCTGGCAAAAATCCTTCAGGATCTGGCCAAACGCGGGGTACTGGATTCTTTCAAGGGCCGTGGTGGTGGCTTTGTGCTGAGGCCGGGGGCAGACCAGATGAACATTCTGGATATTGTCGAAGTAGTGGAAGGTCAACCCTTCGGCCAGGGTTGCGTGCTGGGACTCAAGGCCTGTGCCGACGAAACCGCCTGCCCGGTCCACTATCAGTGGAAGCCCCTGAAGGCCGAAGTCATGGGTCTGCTCGGCAAGCAAACCATTGGCAGCATGGCTGAAGCCGTGCGTGCCGGTCGTTATCGCATCCATTTACCGGGGGGGTCAGAACTCCATATCCGGCCAATGGCCACCAAACACCCGGTATCCTGAGCACACGGGGCGCTTAAATCCAGAGTGCTCCCTGTGTCAGCATCCTGGAAAACACCCCCATGGCCATCCGCACCGGCATGGGCAGTTTCCCGGCACCCAGAGATTCTGCCGTCTCGGCATGTCCCACTTCATCATCCCGCATCTGCGCCACCACGGCCCGGCTGCGATCATCATCGGCTGGCAAGGCATCCAGGTGCCCGTTCAGATGCTCTTCCACCTGATTTTCCACAGCCACCACCAGACCAAGATTGGCTGCCCGACCCTGACGGGCGGCCAGAAAGCCCATGCTCCAGCCTGCTCCATACCAAAGGGGGGATAAAAGGCTGGGACGACTGTTGAGTTCCTGCAGCCGGGTCTGGCACCAGCGCAGATGATCTTCTTCTTCGCTGCGGGCGCGTTCCAGTTGCGCGCGTAATTCCGGATCAGAGGTACCTGCCGCCTGCCCCATATACAGGGCCTGGGCCATCACCTCACCGGCATGATTGACCCGCATCATCCGTCCTGCCGCCTGACGTTCCCAGGGTCGCAGCAAGGTATCGGGCACCGCCCGGCCGGGATAGGGACGATCACTCCCGACATGCTGACCGGTCAGGGTACGCAGGGCATTATCCAGATTGGCGACAAGCAAATCGCTGAGCATGATTTCTCCGTACGCTGTTTGTAAAAGCTGATTCGGGTATGATGTCCCTGAGCAGAGAAAGGGTCAACGCTTATGGAAGAAGGTTTCTATCAACGGCATATGTTTATTTGCCTGAATCATCGCGACAATGGTGAACAGTCCTGCAACAACAGTGGGCTGGCCGACGAAATGTTTCATCTGGCCAAGAAACATGCCAAATCCCTGGGAATTCATGGTGATCATCAGGTCCGCGTCAATCGCTGCGGCTGCCTGGGACGCTGTCAGGAAGGTCCGGTAGCCGTCGTTTATCCGGAAGCCGTCTGGTACACCTTTGTCGATGGTGATGATGTGCGGGAAATTGTCGAATCGCATCTGCGTGACGGGGTTCCCGTAGACAGGTTACGCATCTGATGCTGCCCATAGACCGCAGTCATCTGTATGACGGGGGCGAGCTGGCGGGTCTGGAGTGCATCGGCCAGAAAGTCCTCATCCCCGGTCCGGCAGGTGATCTGGAAGGCCTCACGGCCTGTCCTGAAAAGGAAACCCGGGGGGCAGTGGCCGTCATTCTCCACCCGCACCCGCTCTATGGCGGCACCCTGCACAACAAGGTGGTGCATTATCTCAGCAGAACCTTCAACCTGCTGGGCATCCCCTCCCTGCGCTTCAATTTTCGGGGGGTCGGAGAAAGCGCCGGCAGTTATGACGACGGCCGGGGGGAAACAGAAGACTGTCTGGCGGTTCTGGACTGGGTGCAGGAAAGACGTCCGGGTTTTGATATCTGGCTCGCCGGCTTTTCTTTTGGCGCTTACGTGGCCTATCGGGCCGTACATCACCATCCCCATATCACCCGCCTGCTGACGGTGGCCCCGCCCGTCAATCTGTTCGACTTCCAGCATCTGACGCCACCCCGCTGTCCCTGGACCCTGATTCAGGGTGAGCAGGACG
>NZ_JBYCKP010000175.1:0-1512 GCF_057473445.1 Acidithiobacillus sp. TH-A36
GGGAACAAAAACCAATATAGATAGGCCCATAGAGGTTTTTTCTGGAGTTTTTGCAAGCGAATTTGTAAACTCTGTACCCCGGCGCCTTGCAGATCGAGCTTTTCCCAAGCCTTGGGCATGGGTTATCCTCCTTAAATACTGTATTGAAGCGCTCAGATATTACCCCTAAACTCATTAAAAGTCGCGGGTGACTAAGGATTTCCATGGCAGATCGACGGTTACAGGTTTTTCACACGGTGGCAAGGATGCTCAGCTTTACCAAAGCGGCAGATACTTTGCACATGACGCAGCCTGCGGTGACTTTTCAGGTGAAGCAGCTTGAAGAGCAATTCAATACGCGGTTGTTTGACCGTACCCATAATCGCATCAGCCTCACTGAAGCGGGCCTGGTGGTGTACGAATACTCGGAACGCATCATTTCCCTGTACACGGAAATGTCCAATCGGGTTGGAGAAATGACGGGAGACTTGCGTGGTCATTTGCTGATCGGAGCCAGTACCACCATTGCCGAGTACATGCTTCCCCGTCTGCTCGGTGATTTCAAAATGAAATATCCGGACGTACAGGTGCGCCTGCATGTAGGAAATACCGACAAAATTGTCCACATGATTGAAGACAACAGCATTGATTTGGGACTGGTGGAAGGCGTGGTGACCAATAAAAGTCTGGCCACACTCAAGTGTTGCATGGATTCCATGATTGTCATCGCCCAGCCTGATCATGCCCTGGGTCTCCATGAAAGCGTGTCTGCTCAAGAGTTGCTGGATTATC
Organism: Acidithiobacillus sp. TH-A36; assembly: GCF_057473445.1. Taxonomy (NCBI): domain Bacteria; kingdom Pseudomonadati; phylum Pseudomonadota; class Acidithiobacillia; order Acidithiobacillales; family Acidithiobacillaceae; genus Acidithiobacillus; species Acidithiobacillus sp. TH-A36. The sequence goes on from NZ_JBYCKP010000175.1 coordinate 772, forward strand.
CTTTTGTTTCCCGCGAAGAAGGTTCCGGCACCCGGGAAGTCACCATGGAATATCTGCATCAGGCTGGCATAGATACGGATGATTTGCATATCACCATGGAATTGGGCAGCCCTGAGGCGGTCAAGGGCGCGGTGGAGGGGGGGCTCGGCGTGGCCATTGTCTCCGAGGCCACGGTACTGAAAGAGCTGGCCCTGGGGACCTTACTGGCCCGGCCCTTGAGCCCGGCCCTGGCAAGGCCGTACTTTTTTGTGTACCAGAAACAAAAATTCCGCAGTCTGGTTATGGATGAATTTCTGGAGTTTGCCAAGGAACGTTGCAGCAAGGACATGTTGGCCATGCCGGTGCGTCGCGAGGTCTAATCAACGAGAAGTTTTGAGGAGTATGAATGAAGCATTTTGCAGTCGTGCAGCACAGTTATTCCGAATTTCTGGGAATCGTGGAAAGCCAACTGGAAAAGCGCGACATCGGTTTCAGTTATTTTCGGGTTTTTTTGAGTGGTGAATTACCGGGGAATGCCCTGACTTTTGATGCCCTGTTTTTGTTGGGTGGGCCGATGTCTCCGCTGGAAACAGAAAAGCACGAATGGCTGGAGCAGGAAATCAAAACCATTGCCATGTTCCGTAAAAACCGCAGACCGGTAGTGGGTTTCGGGCTGGGGGCGCTGCTGCTGGCTAAATATGAAGGCGCAGAATTACAACTGGAACCTTATCACAACGCCTATTTTACGACGGCGCATGCCAC
>NZ_JBYCKP010000176.1:0-1031 GCF_057473445.1 Acidithiobacillus sp. TH-A36
CCGTCGAAAATATGGCTGATCACCCCCGTACCGGAAGTGGCCGTCAGAAACTCGGTATGAAAGCCGATCAGACCGCGTGCGGGAATTTTGTATTCCAGACGCACCCGGCCACGGCCATCAGGCATCATGTCCTGCAACTCACCGCGCCGGATGCCCAGACGCTCCATGATGGTGCCCTGATGGGTTTCTTCCACATCTACGGTCAAGGCTTCATAAGGCTCTTCCCAGACGCCATCGACCTGACGCTGAATCACCCGGGGACGGGATACGGCCAGTTCATAGCCTTCCCGGCGCATGTTTTCGATGAGGATGGTGAGATGCAGCTCGCCGCGTCCGGACACCATGAACACATCGGCATTATCCGTATCTTCCACCCGCAACGCCACGTTAATGAGCAGCTCCTTGTACAGGCGATCGCGCAACTGGCGGCTGGTGACAAACTTGCCTTCGCGCCCGGCAAAGGGGCTGGTATTCACCTGAAAGGTCATGTTCAGGGTCGGTTCATCAATGGGTTTCCAGGGCAGGGCCTCGGGCGCTTCCGGTGCAGCAATGGTCGCACCAATGGAAGGCTCCTCAATACCGGTCACCGCCACAATATCGCCCACCGTGGCCGTTTCCCAGGGCACCCGCTTGAGGCCATCAAAACCCAGCAACTGTAAAATCCGCGCCTTGGTCTGGGTCTGATCCACACCATGAATCAGGACAATATCCTGGCCGGGTTTCATGGAACCACGGCGGATCCGGCCAATGGCAATACGACCCACATAACTGGAGTAATCCAGATCGGCAATCTGCATTTGCAAAGGACCTTCCGGATCACCTTCCGGGGCATGCACATGGGTCAGAATCATCTCGAAAAGAGGTTTCATGTCCCCCGAGCGCACCTCAGGATCCTCACCCGCATAGCCCTGCAGACCAGAGGCGTAAATAACCGGGAAATCCAGTTGTTCTTCGGTAGCACCGAGTTTGTCGAAAAGATCAAAAGTGGCGCTGATGACATGGTCGACGCGAGCACCGGGGCGGTCTACCTT
>NZ_JBYCKP010000177.1:0-1396 GCF_057473445.1 Acidithiobacillus sp. TH-A36
GGAGCGAAGCAATCCGGTTTCTTTGTAGGAGGATGTTCATGGATATGTTAATCAATCCCACAGTGGTCGAGCTGTCGCGTCTGCAGTTTGCGCTGACCGCCCTGTATCACTTTCTGTTTGTACCCCTGACTCTGGGCCTGACATTTCTGCTGGCCACCATGGAGTCAGTTTATGTCATCACGGGGAAAACCATTTACAAGGAAATGACCCAGTTCTGGGGCAAGCTTTTTGCCATCAATTTTGCATTGGGTGTGGCCACGGGCCTGACCATGGAATTTGAGTTTGGTACCAACTGGTCCATGTACTCACATTTCGTCGGGGATATTTTTGGTACGCCTCTGGCTATTGAAGGCTTGATGGCGTTTTTCATGGAATCCACCTTTGTGGGCATCATGTTTTTTGGTTGGGACCGGATCAGTGCCAAGGCCCATCTGGTCGTGACCTATCTGGTAGCGCTGGGCTCCAACCTTTCCGCATTGTGGATTCTGATAGCTAATGGCTTTATGCAGGACCCCAAGGGGGGGACCTTCGATCCCAACACCATGCGCCTGGAATTCAGCAGCTTTGTCCAGTTGATTTTCAATGAAGACGCCCAGGCGAAATTTGTCCACACATCCATCGCCGGCTTTGTGACCGGATCCATGTTTGTCATGGGCATCAGCGCCTTCTATCTGCTCACCAACAAACGCAAGGATATTGCCCTGCGTTCATTTCGTATTGCTGCAGTTTTCGGAGTGATTTCCACCATTGGTGTGGTGACGCTGGGTGACGCACTGGGCTTCATTGACGCCAAGGCCCAACCCATGAAAGTGGCGGCCATGGAAGCCATCTGGAATACGGATTACAACACCGCCTCGGCATCCTGGAATCTGATTGCTTTCCCGGATAAGGCTGCAGGTAAAAACCTTTTTGAAATTGGTGTTCCCTATGTGCTGACGCCTCTGCTGACCCACTCCGAAGACACCGTCATCCCCGGTATTCATCAATTGGTGGATGAAGCCAAGCCCAGGGTGGCCAATGGCATCAAAGCCATGGTTGCCCTGAAAGAATATAATCATGACCACAGTAACGTGCAGGCTTTGGCGACCTTCAAACAGTATCAGACAGACATGGGCTATGGCTTTCTGGCCATGCAGTACGCCCCTGATCAGGACCTGAAAAAGGTGGATGCCAGCAATCTCGCCAGCGTCGTGGACAAAACGGCTCACGAGACGGTTCCCAATGTCTGGGTAGAATTTTGGGCATTCCGTATCATGGTGGCTTTCGGCTTTATCATGCTCGCCATTTTTGCATTTGCCGCCTATTTCAGCCTCAAAAATGAGGTGGAAAAGCATCCCCTGCTCCTGAAAGTCGCCTTATGGAGTATTCCATTACCCTGGTTTGCCTGTGAATTTGG
>NZ_JBYCKP010000178.1:0-9485 GCF_057473445.1 Acidithiobacillus sp. TH-A36
GCGTCATTTCGCGGGCTGTAGCCTTTGAGTTTCATGTCCATGCAACCGGAAGCAAGCGCTTTTGGGGTTGGGCCTTTGCCGTCGGGAGTTTTATGGCGCCTTTCGGGGCGGGCGTGGCTTTGGGGGCGACCTTGCAGGGCTTCCCCATGAAGGCCGGTGCGGCCATGGCCAAAGGGGCTCCGGGCCTGTTTGTCAATTCGCCCATTCCCCATTTTACCGGGACGGCCCTCACTTTTCTGACCCCTTTCAGTATCTTCACCGGTTTTGGCGCGGTCATCGCGGCCGGACTGGCAGGCGGTCTTTACCTGAGTGCACGCTTTGAAAAAGGCGATCCGATCAACGTCAAGGCACAGCGCTGGACCACCCTTTTTTCCTATTTGGCCTTAGCGGCAATCGTCGTGACGCTGGTATGGTCCTATGCCATATTCCCCTGGGCAGCGGCAAAATGGACCGGTCCTTATTGGTGGGTATGGGCCATCTGGCTCTTGGTGGTCCTGTTCTTTGCCTTTAAATCCATGATGAACCACTCCATGCAAAAAGACTTCGCCGCCCTGCTATGGGGTGAAGGGGTGGTGGTTCTCCTGTGGTTTGCCATGTGGGCTACGATGTTTCCCTACATTGTTCCGGAAACCTGGACTATCCAGGCGGCCGCCAATCCGGCCAACTCCATTGCCGTGTTTACCTTGTTCATGACCGGGTTTGTACCCATCATGATCATGTACAACGCTTATCAAATCTGGGTGTTCCGGGGTCGTACCACAAAAATGGCCAGTTACGGCGGTCATTGAAACCGGAAGGGAAGGGCAGGCTTTTCGCTGCCCTTTCCCCAGTTCCTGTGTAACAGACGGAAACTATTCATGGAGTTATTTATGAAAATCAGATCTTCTTTAACGGTTCAGGGCGAACCCGAAGCGCAGCTCGATGCCCGTGCCATTCTGGATATTCTCGATGTACTGGAAACACGCCACGATCTGGTCAATGAACAATGGTATGCGCTACGCGCAGAACTCAGCACCCTGAATGAAGAGCAGGTGTTTGATAACCAGTCGCAAAAAAAGGTGTCCGATCATAGCTTGCTGATGGAGCAGGAATTATCGCGTTATCAGCGCTTCTTTCACATTTTTCGGCAAAATCTGCTGCATAAAAAGGCAAACCGGGCAGCTTATCCCGTGCTGTACACGAGCTGAATGCCATGGAGGGATTTTCATACCAGCGCATACAGGATGGCGCACAACCTGACACGACATCGGGAGATATCCTCATAATGCAAGACACGAATCGTATTCTGAACTGCCTGCGTGGCGGGCCGATGACCAGCATAGAGATGGCTTGTACCCTGCACCTGACGATGAACCGTATTCAGAGTATTCTGAATGAGCTGGCTGCCCAACGCAGCATTTATGCGCGACGTTGGGTAACCGATGCCTCTGATAACCAGATCCCGCTCTGGGAATTGGAGGATGCCGACAGCATCGCCTAACAGGAGTATCTCATGCATTCAGCGTCATGGAATCTGACGGGCCAGTCAGATTGTCAGCTTTGTCCCATGCGCCAGTTGAGCATTTTTGCAGGGCTCACTGTGCAAGAATTAGACAATCTGGGGATGACCGTACAGGATATTCATCTGCCTGCTGGGGAAGTGCTTTACCATCAGGGCGAAAGCGCCCGCCATGCGTTTACCTTGCGGTCTGGTGTCATCAAACTCAGTCTGGAATCACCGCTTCATGGGGTGGAAAAAATTGTTCGGCTATTGCGTCATGGCGATCTGTTGGGATTTGAGGGCTTGAATCATGCACATCCCCGATACCCGCATACCGCCACAACATTAGATGCCGCTGATTTATGTTTGCTGGATATATCGGAATTAAACCGTTTGTCAGAAGACCTCCCTCATGTGCGAGGCGCATTGCTGGAGCGCTGGCAGAGAGCCCTGGAAGAGTCTGAATTCCATATTGTGGAAGTGGGAGCAGGGAAGGCCGATGCCTGCCTGGCGGCATTTTTATACCACTGGTGCGGAGTGTTCCCCGATGGCGCCTGGGTCCCTTTCCCGATGGCGCGTAAAGAGATTGCCGGTTATCTCGGGCTTTCTTCTGCGCATGTTTCGAGAGTCATGGCGGATTTCAAGAGACACGGATATCTGCGTGAATCCGGTCAGCGCATTATGGTTCAGCGCGCGTCGCTACGAAAAATTGCCAGCGGTATGCATTGATGGGTTCTAAATGGTTGATGAAGGCTGTACACCGCTCCTTGATTGAGGTGGTTCTTAATCAGGTACAACCATTTCAAAAATGAAGAATAACAGCAACCTCATCATTTGCATTTTTTCTCAAAGGTTGTCATCGTTTATCTAATTGGGATCTCATGGTCGAATTATGTTAAAGCTTCGCCGCTACTTTCGTTCGCTGGCAATGTTGTCCTTGTTCCTTATTGGAACCTGGATGAGCAATGCTGCGGTGGCGATGCCACAGGGCATATCCTGTGTTGAAATGCACGGGATGTCCATGATGGGGATGTCCATGGCGAACATGCCCTGTTGCCGGGATAACACCGGCATGGACATGCGGATGATGGATCCTCATTCCGAAGCAATGAGTAGTCAGTGTATGGCCATCTGTGCACAGACGCATGCGCCTGGCGGATTGCGCTTTTCTGGAATTTCTGTCCCGACTCCCGTGTGGATTGGATCCGTGACATGGACCTACTCTCAGTTCGTTGCGAAGGATCGTCCCGGTCTTTTTTCCCCTGAACCCTCTTACCATCCACCTCCGCTGCTTCACGTACGATTGACCATTTAAGTTCTCCTCAGCAAGCAGGCACTCCTTTTTTAAAAGGAGAAATGTCATTGATTTGCTATGGAGATTTTCATGGATGCCAATCTATTGGAACGATTATCAGCCAAGAACAGCATACGGCTCTTGGCCGGGATGTTACTGTGCTTTTCAACGGCCGCAGCATGCGCTGAGCCGTTAAGTTTGCAGAACGCGCAAGCCATTGCCTTGCGTCAAAATCCGGGGCTCGGCGCGCTGACCCAGAAAATAGTAGAATTAAAACATCAGGCCGTATCCGTAGCCCAGTTGCCTGATCCGCATTTGTCTCTGGGTGCTGAAGATTTACCCCTCAACAGTTTCTCTATGAACCAGCAGCAGATGAGTATGCTGAGTGTGGGGCTGAGTCAGACTTTTCCCTCCTTCGGTAAACTGGGGCTGGAAGGTCGACAAACACGCGTGGAAGCTGCAGCAGCTACGGATACCCTGCAAGGCCAGTCCGCCGAATTAGTGTTGTTGTTACGCCGCGCCTGGCTGCAAGCGCTCTATACCGACAAAGCCATAATGACGGTCCGGCATCAGGAACAGTTGCAAGCCGAGAGCGTGCAGGCCGCACTGGCGCTCTACCGATCTGCAAGGGGATCGGAGGCCAATGTACTCCGGGCTCAACTGGCACGAGACGATCTTGCGAATGACATCAGCAAATTACAAGCCGAACGAACGCGCTATCTTGCACAAATTGCCCAGATCCTGAATCTATCGCAGCCACCTTCCATACAAAACCGATGGCCGCATCTCCCGTCGCCCAAAACCTTGCGTACCGCAGAAACCCGTCTTTTGGGGCAGCCTCTCTTGCGCTCTGCACAGGCGCAATCGCGCGCTGCGCAAATCGGGGTACAAGTCGCTCAACGGAGCTATTGGCCCAATGTTACCGTCAGTGCTGCCTATGGTCAGGATTTCTATCCGGGCAGTCCGAACTGGTTGTCTGTAGGCGTCAACCTGAGCCTGCCCATCTTTCCGGAAGACCGGCAGGATCAGAATGTGGACGCCGCCCGAGCGCGGGCGCTGCAGGCCCAATATCGTTTTGACGACCAGCATTTAGCGCTGATCCAGCAGCTGCGCAGCACATTCGCCCGCTATACTGCGCTGAAAAAAGAATGGACACGGACCGATGAGCGTCTAGTGCCCAAGGCACAGCAGGCATTTTCAGCGACACTCGCTGCTTACACCTCGGGACAGGCCCACATGGATGCGGTGTTGCGCACCCAAAATGCGGTATTGCGCTATGCGCTGACCCGTCTGCAGTACCGCCGTGATCTCGCTCTGAGCGTCGCGGAGCTGGATTTCCTCACCACGCAAGGGAGGACAACGTCATGAAATTCCGTCAATGGACCCTCCCTGTGGGTCTCCTTGCGCTGGGTGTAGCGTTGGGTGCCGGCGGGGCTTGGTGGTTACGAACGCCCAGTGCCGTGCCGAATCTCACCAAAAGCCAACGGCCTTCCCCGAACAACAGCAGCGACCAGCGCCATATTCTCTATTGGGCTTCCCCCATGAATCCCAAGATTCATTCGAATCACCCGATGAAAGACAACATGGGCATGGCCTATATCCCGGTCTACGCTCCCGGTACCAATGCACAAAAGCCCTCGGGATTGCATATCAATTCACAGATGGCGCAAAACCTGGGGGTCCGTCTTGTACAGGTTCAGGAACGGCAGATGGGTCACGTCATTCACACCGTAGGAACCGTGGCTGTGGACGAAAACAGGGTATATTCAGTGAACCCGCGCTTCTCTGGTTGGGTGGAACAGTTGCGTGTCAGGGCGGTGGGGGACACGGTGCAACGCGGTCAGGTGCTTGCCGAGATTTATTCTCCGGCATTATACAGTGCCCAGCAGGAGTATCTCATTGCGCGGCGCCAACAGGGACGAACGGCAGATCCCGCCCTGCTGGCGGCTGCTCAGACGAAATTGCAATTACTCGGGATGTCCAGAAACGAGATTACTGCACTCGCCCTGCACGGTCATGCTGAGCGGGATGTCGCATTAAGGGCGCCGGCTTCTGGCGTCATCGAGACGCTCAACGTGCATCAGGGCAGCTATATCGCACCGCAGACCGAACTTTATCAAATTGCCAATCTCGACCGGGTTTGGGTGAACGTGGCGCTCTACACCTATCAGTTACCCTGGATACAGACGGGTGACTCTGCCCGCCTGCATTTACCTGCTTACCCGGAGGTGCGCTGGAAAGGGTCTTTGAGCTTCCTGTATCCGACGCTGAATCCCCAAAACCGGACGGTTACAGCACGCCTGAGCGTTCCCAATCCGGAGGGGAAACTCCGCCCCGGCACCTACGCGGATGCCACTATTCTAGCCCGCCCTGAGAAGTCGCTGGCCGTACCAAGCAGCGCCGTACTGCATAGCTCTCAGGGCGATTTCGTGATGCTCTGCGAGGGTTATGGGCATTTCCTACCGGTACAAGTCCGCTTAGGGCCAGCGTACCGGGGATGGGTAGCTATCCCAAAGGGCCTCCGGCCAGGCGATCGGGTTGTGGAAAGTGCGCAGTTCCTGCTCTATTCCGAATCTCAATTCCAATCCGTACGGGCGCGCATGTTGGGCGCTAATACTGCCCGAGTGGAGTCTGCGCCGCCCGTTGTGGCAAAGAACCGGTCAACGCCTGTATCGGAAAAACCCAAAAAATCTTCCCCAGCGTCCATGGCCAACATGAATATGGGAGGCAAAAGCCATGATTAAGGCCGTGATGCGTTGGTGTCTCAACAACCCATTGTTGGTGGTCATTGCCAGCTTGGTCGTGATCGTTGCAGGCGTCCTCTCCATCCTGAGCATTCCACTGGAAGCGCTTCCTGATATTTCGCCGACCCAGGTCATTGTCAAAACCTCTTATCCGGGACAGGCTCCACAAATCATTCAGGATCAAATCACCTATCCCCTCGAAACGACTTTGCAGGAAGTACCCGGTGCCAAAGCCGTACGTGGCTATTCCATGTTCGGGGATTCCTATGTTTACGTGCTGTTCAAAGGGGGTACCCCGATTTATCAGGCACGGAATCTGGTCCTGCAATATCTCAACCAGGCCCAGGGTCAGTTACCAGCCGGGGTAACCCCAGCTCTGGGGCCGAATAGCTCGGGGGTGGATTGGATTTATGAATATGCCCTCACAGATACCGGTGGTTCACTGAACCTTGCACAACTTACTACCTTGCAAAACTGGTTTCTGAAATTTGCCTTGCAAGGTATTCCCGGTGTGGCCCAGGTCGCGACGGTGGGCGGGATGGAGCAGGAGTATCAGGTGGTTGTCTTCCCTAATCGTCTGCTGGCCTACAACCTCACCCTGCCACAGGTCGCAGCAGCTATTCGTGCGGCCAATGGCGAAACCAGTGGTTCCGTCGTGGACATGGGAGAGTCGCGCTACATAGTGCGCACCTCCGGCTACATTCACTCATTGAAGGATTTACAACAGACCCCGCTTGGTGTGCGCGACGGCGTGCCCGTGACGCTGCAGCAAGTGGCACGGGTACAATTAGGCCCGGTTCTACCCAGTGGTATTGCCGAACTGAATGGTCAGGGTCAAGTGGTCGGTGGCATTGTCATGATGAATCAGGGGGGAAACGCCAATGCCCTGATACAAAAGATTCAACAAAAACTTAAAAGCTTGCAGGCCTCGCTGCCGGCTGGAGTGAAGGTAGTGACCACTTACAGCCAGCGCCCCCTGATTCAACGCAGCATTCAGACGCTCAGTGGCAAACTGCTGGAAGAGTGTGTAGCCGTCCTGCTGGTGACTTTGCTGTTTTTATTACGGATCCGTTCGGCGCTGGTGGTCCTGATTGCATTGCCGATCGGTATACTTGGCGCCTTTATCGTGATGTATGCTCTCGATATACCGGCGAATATCATGTCTCTTGGGGGAATCGCCATTGCGATTGGCATTATGGTCGATGCGCCCGTGGTAATGATCGAGAACATGCATAAACATATGGAGAAAGGAGAAGCCCTCAATCCTTGGCAGACTGCCGGGATAGCGGCGATGGAAGTTGGCCCCGCGCTGTTTTTTTCCTTACTGATTATCGCGGTTTCCTTTCTGCCCATCTTTGCGCTGAGTGGACAGGAAGGTAAATTGTTTGCGCCGCTCGCTTTTACCAAAACCTTTGCAATTGCCGCCGCCGCCATTCTCGCTATCACCCTGGTGCCCGTCCTGATGGCCTGGTTTATTCGGGGGAAGATTCCCGTTGAACGAAAGAATCCTTTAAACCGGGTGTTAGCGAGGTGGTATCGTCCTGTCATACACGGCGTATTGCAAGCCCCTTGGATGGTCGTTATCGGGGCCGTGCTGGTGGCTGCGACGCTCGTTTATCCCTGGCAAAGACTGGGTACCCAGCTCATGCCGCCCCTGGATGAAGGGACGCTGCTGTATATGCCCGTTGCCCAGAATCCTGCCATTTCTTACGGTGAATCTGCGGCGCTTTTGCAGTTGACGGATCGCATTATCAAAACCTTTCCAGAAGTGAAAACCGTTTTTGGAGAAGCGGGACGGGCGCAGACCGCCACCGATCAGTCACCCATTTCCATGTTTGATACCGTGGTCACCCTTAAACAGCCCGATCATTGGCCCGCCCACATCAGCATGAACAAACTGCGTGACCAGCTGAATCAGGCCTTGCAGATTCCCGGTCTGAGTAATAACTGGACACAACCCATCAAGGGGCGGGTGGACATGTTGACGACCGGACTGCAAACCCCTCTCGGCCTCAAGATTACGGGACAGAATTTGGCCACCTTGAGTCTTCTGGGGCAGAAAGTCCAAGCAGTGCTCCAAAAAGTGTCCGGTACCCAGACCGCATATGCCGCCAGAGTAACCGGCGGACGTTATATCGTCGTCCATACGGATCGGGCCGCCGCCGCCCGCTATGGCATTTCAGTGGCCGACGTGAACCGGCTGGTGGAAACGGCTATCGGCGGTAAAGTTCTGACTACGGCCGTAGAGGGTGTGCAACGTTTTCCGGTGGATTTGCGCTATCCTCGCGATCGTCGGCAATCACTTTCAGCGCTGATGGACAGTCGTGTGACAGCGCCCAATGGTGCGCAGATTCCCCTCGCACAGTTGGCGCGGGTAGACATGGTCAATGGGCCAGCCATGCTCACCAGTGATGATAGCCAACTGAACAGTTGGGTCACCATTGATCTGAAACCGGGGACGAGTATTGGCACTTATGTGGCCAAGGCGAAACGGATGCTCGCGCATCAGGTCCATCTGCCACCGGGATATACCGTAAACTGGGTCGGCGAATATCAGAGTATGCATCGCGCCAATCAGCGTTTGCAGATTGTCGTGCCGATGGTTTTGTTACTGATTGCCTTACTGCTCTATCTCAATTTTCGTAATGTGGTCGAGGTGGCTATTGTCCTGGTCACTTTACCATTCTCTCTGGTAGGTGGCCTCTGGCTGGTTTATGTACTTCATTACAAGCTCTCGGTAGCGGTGGTCGTGGGTTTTATTGCCCTCGCCGGTGTGGCCGTCGAATTTGGGGTAGTTATGCTCCTTTATCTGGACCAGGCCCTGCAGCGTCGGCGGGCCCGCGATGCCTTGCAAAACTGGCACGATCTGCAGCTGGCGATTATGGAGGGGAGTATGCTCCGCCTGCGCCCGCTGGCCATGACGTTTACCCTGGTCGTTGTGGGCCTGCTGCCCATCATGCTCAGCGAGGGCACAGGCGCCGATATGATGAAACGGATTGCCGCACCTATCATCGGCGGCATGTTGAGCGCAACGCTGTTGGCCTTGCTCGTTATCCCTGCGCTGTACGCCTTATGGCAACGGCGTCGTTTAAGATCGCAGTAATACTCAGAAAAGGAGAAATGTCATGAACAGAAGGCAGTTGTTGAAGTCGATATTATCGGCACTGGCTATAGCAGGTTATGTGCAGGCAGACCGGGCTAGTGCCTCGGGTATGGGCAGTATGATGGGAAACATGATGGGGGGTGATTCGCCTGACCACGAAGGCATGCGTGCCATGATGTCACCGGAGAATCGTGGACCCATGCGTACCGGGATGGAATTGTTCCAGGTGCATGCAGAGGTGCATCGCAAAGTGACTTTTCTGCCTAATGGGATACACGCGGTCACGATTTCGGCCGTGCCACATACGGTTGCTTTACTCCAGGCGCATGTGACCCAGATGTATCAGCGCCTGGCGGAAGACCAACCTTTCCCCTATCCGGCCAGTCGAAGCGTTCCCGTCATGTTCGCTCATCCAACGCTATATCAACGAAAACTGGACTATCTCAAGGATGGAGTGGCGGTGACAGAAACGTCGTCAGATCCGGAAATGATCCAGGTGATTCATGCCCACGCGCGTGAGATTACGCGCTTTGTCAAAGAAGGTATGCCTGCGATGATGCGGGGAATGATGTCCTCATGAGACGCAGGGATGCGGACTCAATTTTTGGGGCATCCATACATGGAGGGTGAACCATTCCGAGGGCTGAAGCCACTTATGCTGCATCCTTTGGCGTCGCCTGCTCATCCGTGCTCATCCCAGGGAACCAGCGGATGAAAGTTTTTCGTAGGTCATCGTTCAGGACCTGCACTCTTGTTTGCAGCAACAGATGCGCACCGCGTTGGGTCCAGCGCATCTGCTGCTTTTTCACGAAGCGTTTACTGACCACATAGTTCACCGTGGATTCGACAAAGGACGTGGAAATT
>NZ_JBYCKP010000179.1:0-2617 GCF_057473445.1 Acidithiobacillus sp. TH-A36
GCCCAGTACCAAAAGCTACATCTTTGGTGGCGTTGTTTTGCTGGTTTTGGCAATTCTTTTTTTTCTTGCCGCCCAACAATTCAGCAATCATCTGGTAAAAAAGAAACATAAACCCAGCAGCGCAAACACCGCCTCTATCTGGCTGTTCTTTTTGTTGTTTGATTTGGCAGTGATAGCGGTTGTGGGGATTTTCGATGCCGGCCTGTTGAGTCTGCTACAGTTGAGCATCCCTTTGGCGGTGCTGGCCATCGTCTTTTTGATCCTGCTGGTCATCTCGGCGCGGAGATAACACATGGAACAGAAAAATACCTCACAAAGTAACGTTACCGATGCAGAATCCAAACGCGTCAAACCTACACTGTTTGTCGGTCTGGGTGGCACGGGTGCCGAGGTCATTATGCGTCTTCGGCGGCGTATGGTGTCTGAGTTCTGGGGAAAAAATCGTGTGCGTCTGGATACGGTCAGTGAATTTCCAGCCGCTCGTTTTTTGCACATTGATTTAGATCAAAGAGCCATGTCCGGTACTGAGCAGAGTTCGGATGCCGATCCACTGAGCAACGCCGTCAAATTGCTGCAGAGCGAGAGAATCGTCGATAATCTCGATTTTGAGGGTTACCAGAAAGGTAACCGTATGGAATACTTCCCGCATATCAAGAACTGGTATCCATCAGATCGTTTGCGAGACTTGCAGATAGATACCAGTACCGGTGCCGGGCAAATCCGGGCCATATCCCGATTGTATTTTTACGACAAGTTCACGCAGATTCGTACAGCAGTGGAAGGACATTTACGTCAGCTTCAGGCCGGAGTATCTCATCAGCAAGCCCTTACGCGCCTGGGACTGGAGACGGGTGCGGATCGGCGGGTGGTCATCATCGGTTCGGGTGCCGGTGGTACAGGTTCTGGATCTTTTCTGGATATGGGCTTTCTGGCAAAGGCCTTAAATGTGAGTCCAACCGGTCCAGTGGATCTGATTCTGTTCCTGCCCTCGGGTTACAGCGGCGCCAATCAACAGGCGACCGAGGCCAATAGCTACGCCGCGTTGATGGAACTCGATGCCTGTATGAGTAATTCGGTCCGCTATGTGCATCCGCAGTATGGTTGGGGACCTGAACATGAAGATATTCTCCCGGGTGCTGAAGCGCGGCCTTTTGATTCCATGTTTCTGGTAGATACCAAAAACATGGCGGATGTGGTCACCAATAATGTCCGCGATGTTTATCACATGATCGCTGATATTTTATTTGAAGATTTTATGCCCGGTGACTTCGCTGACGCCAAACGCTCGATTGACGTGAATCAAAAGCGGCACCGTGCTTTGCCCTTGGTACAATCGCTGGGTGAGGATACAGAGGGTGCGAAGGAAATGTACCCGCGCTCATACAGTACCATCGGCCAATGCACACTGGAATCTCCGCAAAATATGGAGCGTTTTGCCCGTCACCTGAGAGAGAGTCAAGACCGGGTTCGCGCGCTCTTCCAGATCATGGATAATCCCCAGGATTGCAGCCCCAGTGTCAAGGAAACAGAAGCGTTTTTCAAAGACGGGGCGTTGAAAGCTGATACGGATGCGGATCAGGACTTTGAGGAAGCGCTGCAGGAGGAAAAAATACCTTCAAGTGCGCAGGAAATTGTCAATAATGCGCCCTGTGGCGGCAGTCTGATTATTTATAAGTTGGTGAAAGAGATCCTTGGAGACAATAATGCCCTGGATCATAATCTGCTGGATTATGTTCAGGAAAAATTCAGCAATCTCCTGGCTCATGATGATCCGGAAACCAAAAAAATCAATATCCAGACCGCTCGGAAAGAAATTATGCACGAAGTGGAAATTGCCTCGGGCGACAAGGATTCCGGCAAGCGTTGGAGAGAAATAGAAGCCAACAGGAGCAAGGTTCTGGAAAAAACCTGGGCACAGCTTTGCGCAGAGCTATATGCACGCCTTGATGATCGAAAGCGTGGCGGTCTGGATTATGTGGTCGAACTCATCAAAGCTATCCAGGGACGCCTACAGAACCCACAAACAGGCATCATTGGCAAATTAGGCAGCTTGGTCAGGCAGTATACCGAGGTCCTCGATGCGTTATTGGGAGAAAACGGTTTTAACGGCGCTGCGGAACGTCTGGCTGAGACCAGGAAAGGTTTGTTCGGTAATGGCATAAAAAAAGCCTCCATTATCGCCGAAGAAATGCAAACTTACCTGTACTGGGCTTTACGTATCAAATTGTTGATCAAGGCAACGCAGGATCTTGCGACAATGTATGGGGCTATCGTGGATCGTCTCGGCAAGGCCATTGGAACGGATGACAATGGTATGGAAACGTATGACGGCCTGCTGGGAGATTTGATGGATAACAGAGCCCATGTTCGGGCAACGCTGGATATTCTGGGTGCCATGGTCAGGCGCGCAGAAGAGCAGCAGAAAGAATCCTACGCAATGCGTATCACATTGCCGGTCGCGGAAGAGGTTCCGACGCTGGATTTCACAGATCCTGAAGTCATAAAAGATTGGGCAGAGACCGTCTTTGGTGTTACGGGTTCGGAGGAAATTTTTGACAGGCTGAAGACCCAGTCGGATCGCTTATCTTTTGTCAATAAAATGTTGGATTATGCCGAT
>NZ_JBYCKP010000180.1:0-11424 GCF_057473445.1 Acidithiobacillus sp. TH-A36
CGTATCACGAAGCCGACAGCAAGCGCATAGTTCGCGTCGAAAGGGCGCCATGACATGAAAAGTTCCTTCGTCCAGGAGGTACCGATTACGCGCACCAGCCGGGGGATCCCACCCCAGGCCAGCGGAATACCCAGGACGAGTAAGAGCTGGGTGTGTGTCTGGTGGATAGTGGTGGCGGGACTACCGATATCGCCATTTTCCGCGATGGGGCCGTCCGCCATACGGCCGTCATTCCCATCGCCGGAGATCAGGTGACCAATGACATTGCCCTGGGTCTTCGCACCCCACCCGTCGAAGCTGAGCAAATCAAGAAATTATACGGTTGCGCTCTGGGTGATCTCATTCAGCAGGATGATGAAATATCGGTCCCCAGCGTCGGCACCCGCCCGCCCCGCACCATTTCCCGACGCATTCTCGGCGACATCATTGAGCCCCGCATCAAGGAACTGTTTGAACTCATCCAGGCAGAACTGCGGCGCACCGGCTATGAAGATTTGATTGCCGCTGGTGTCGTCATTACCGGCGGTTCCAGCTGTCTGGAAGGCATTGCCGAACTGGCTGAAGAAATCCTTCATCTGCCGGTTCGCGTCGGTGAACCCATGCATTTGCCGGGGATGGAAAACGTGGTTCGGGTACCTGGACATGCCACGGGCGTAGGCCTGGTCATGTACGGATTACATAATCAACCTGCGGGGCAAGGCGAAGCCGCCGTTGTCGCCCAGCCCAGGGCGGCCTATGAAGATCACAGTCAGGGACATGCCGGTATGGACACCAGCTTTGGCGGTGTTTTCCGGAAAATGCGCAACTGGGTCCAGACCAGCTTCGGCTGATCCCCACCAACACCCATACTTAACGAATCAGGAGAAATATCATGTATGAATTGAACGAATGCGAACAGGACGGCGCCGTCATCAAGGTCATCGGCGTCGGCGGTGGTGGAGGTAACGCCATCAACAACATGTGTGGGGCGGGTCTGGAAGGGGTGGAATTCATCACCGCCAATACGGATGCCCAGGCTTTACGTCACTCACTGGCCGGCCGCACCATTCAGCTGGGTGCGCAGATTACCCGTGGTCTGGGCGCAGGAGCTGATCCGGAAGTAGGCCGCAAGGCAGCGGAAGAAGGCCGCGACGATATTCGTGCAGCCCTCGAAAAAGCGGATATGGTATTCATCACCACCGGCATGGGCGGCGGAACAGGTACGGGTGCCGCTCCTGTTGTTGCGGCCATTGCCCGGGACATGGGCATTCTGACGGTTGGTGTGGTAACCAAGCCCTTCAATTTTGAAGGCAAAAAACGCCAGCAGCATGCACTTTCCGGTATCGACGAACTTTCCCAGCATGTCGATTCTCTGGTCATTATTCCCAATGAGAAGCTGCTGGCCGTTCTGGGCACATCCATCAGTCTCAAGGATGCCTATCAGGCAGCAGACAACATTTTGCTGGGTGCGGTGCAGGGTATCTCCGAGCTGGTCACCCGTCCCGGCCTGATGAACCTGGATTTTGCCGATGTGCGTACGGTCATGTCGGGTATGGGTCTGGCAATGATGGGCGCCGCCAGTGGCAAGGGTGAAAACCGCGCCAGGGATGCGGCGACCCGTGCCGCATCCAGCCCGTTACTGGACGACATCAACCTCTCCGGGGCACGTGGTATTCTCGTCAACATCACGGCAGGTATGGACCTGACCCTGGGAGAATTCCAGGAAGTCGGCGAGCTGATTCGCGGTTATGCAGCAGATGACGCCAATGTGAAGGTCGGTACGGTGCTGGATCCTGACCTGGATGGGGAATTGCGCGTCACCGTAGTGGCTACAGGTTTGCAGCGGGAACCCGTGCGTTTGGCCGTGGAGAACATCCGGGGTCGTGGGGCTGCCAGTGCCGGCAATCCGAGCACACCTTCGGACTGGCGCAATCTCGACATACCCGTGGGTATGCGTCATAACGAACGTCCTGCATCGGTTCCAGCCTCAAACCGCAACAATGGCACCGGTGGGGTTCAGGATTTTTCCGATCTGGATATCCCTGCCTTTCTGCGCCGCCAGGCTGACTAAGGTCGGTACCACCGGGTCAGCGCAATAACGGCGCCTGACCCGGCCGACAACGTTCCTGACTAGGCCGTGGCCCCCTGGCTGCGGCTGTTCTTACCAACTCATCCTCATCGGCAAGCAGCCCGGCGCGCTGGACGTCCTTCAGCAGGGGATTTCGGGCAATGGCATAACGCACATTGGGATCCCGGTCCGCACAAAACTCCGCCACCTGTTCCGCTGATAAATCCGGTCTTTTCGCAATACACAAGCGGATTACATAGTCGTCATCCCGAGCCAATGCAGCTACTTCTTCGGGCAGCAAATCCGCGCGTCTGGCAAAGTAACAGCGCGTCTGTACCCACTGCTCCCTCAGCAGGAAGGGACGATAGTGACCGGGCAGTTCAGGACTCAGTGCCCATTTCAACCTTTCCTCCAGGCTCATACTCCGCCAGGACGCATCTGACATACTTAAACGTTCCTGATGTCAGCCAGCGGCCATATGCCCGGATGCTTCGCGGTCTGCACTGGACATGGCCTTACGATAACGGCTCAGATCCTTGGCACTCTGGATGGGAATTTCAAGCAAAGTGGAAAGATTGCGCAAAATGCCGTTGATGACCTTGCCTTCCCAGATGGCATCAAAATGAATCTGGGTATCCAGCCATTGCTCCAGCCAGCCCGGATCCGGCAAGTGACTCTGGACACTATCCTCAGGGTACATCTCTTTATTCACATGCAAGTTGGTTGGATGCAGAGCCTTTGCCGTCTTGGTATTGGCCATCAATACACCAATCTTGGCAAAAGCCAGGCGCGCCGTGTCTCCCAGGCGCTCAATAGCCCGGCGCATATATTTGAGATAAATGCCCGCGTGCCGCGCTTCATCCTTGGACAGCACTTCGTAAATGGAACGAATGACCGGCTCGCTGTGCCACTGCGCCGCGCATTTGTACCAATGCGTCAAACGAATTTCTCCACAAAAATGGAGCATCAGGGTTTCCATGGCGGGAGCAGGATCAAATTCAAATCGCACCTTGTGCAGCTCTTCCTCAGTCGGGAGATACTCGGGGGCAAAGCGGCGCAGGTATTCCATCAAAACCAGCGCGTGCTTCTGTTCTTCATAAAACCAGATGGACATGAATGCTGAAAAATCCGAATCATCGCGATTATCACGCAAAAACATTTCCGTCGCCGGAAGCGCCGACCACTCGGTCACGGCATTCATCTTGATGGTGCGCAGCTGCTCATCACTCACCAGACTCCGATCAAACTGATCCCAGGGAATATCTGTCGCCATATTCCAACGCGCGGCCTCCAGGGATTTAAATAGTTCAGGGTATAACATGGCAAAGCCACCTCTCTCCGGCGTCGTCAATTACAATAGGTCTGCAGCGACCCGTCTGGGCTGCACCATACTGCCAGCAACCCGTATGAACAACATATCGAGTGTATTCTACGTCAAATCAACGCGTGGGGCGATGCCTGTAAAAAACCGCGAGGCCCTTGAGTCGCGCTCCGACCTAGATTTATGCGCGCATTTGCGGCAGACTTCAGTCTATTCTTGATGTTACGCGGAAGCCATGGCTGTATCTATTCCTCACATATTGGTACTGCACGGACCGAACCTGAACCTTCTGGGTCAGCGTGAACCGGCACACTACGGCCGCAGCACCCTGGCCGACATAAACGCCAAACTGTTAGCCATGGCCAATGCCTGGGGTTGGGCCTTGAGCAGCCTGCAAAGTAATGCCGA
This sequence comes from Acidithiobacillus sp. TH-A36, assembly GCF_057473445.1. Lineage (NCBI taxonomy): Bacteria > Pseudomonadati > Pseudomonadota > Acidithiobacillia > Acidithiobacillales > Acidithiobacillaceae > Acidithiobacillus > Acidithiobacillus sp. TH-A36. The sequence goes on from NZ_JBYCKP010000180.1 coordinate 3,777, forward strand.
GCATCAATTGATAGATGCCGTGCAGCTTGCCCCCAACCAGGGTGTCACCAACATCATCATCAATCCTGCTGCGTTTACCCACACCAGCGTGGCCCTGCGGGATGCCCTGAGTGCCGTGGCGATTCCGTTCATTGAGGTACATTTGTCCAACATACATGCGCGGGAACCCTTCCGTCAGCATTCCTACTTTTCCGACATGGCCCAGGGGGTTATTGCCGGATTGGGTGCTGATGGCTACTTCCTCGCCCTGGAAGCCATTTACCGGCGTTTCTCACGCCCTGACTAAACGCATAATAAGGAAAAGCATGGATATCCAATTCATTCGTCGCCTTGCCGAATTACTTGAAAAAAGTGCCATTGACGAAATTGAAGTTGTGGAAGGTGAAAGTAAGGTTCGTATTACCCGACATGCGGCACCCGTCGCCCCGCAAAATGTGACCTATCACACGCAACCGGCCCCGATGCCGGCAGCGGAAGCGCCGCAACCGCCTGCACCGGCGCCATCCCCTGAAACCGCTCCACCACAGGGCTACATGATCAAGTCCCCCATGGTCGGCACCTTCTATCGGGCTTCTTCACCGGAAGCCGCGCCTTTTGTTGAAGAAGGCAGCACCGTCAAGGCCGGCCAGACACTTTGCATTATCGAAGCCATGAAATTGCTGAATGAAATCGAGGCAGATGTCTCCGGCAAAATCATCAAGGTACTGGCCAGTAACGGCCAGCCCGTAGAATACGGCGAACCACTCTTTATTATCGCCCCAGAGGATTGATATGTTTGAAAAAATCCTCATCGCCAACCGGGGCGAAATTGCCCTGCGCATTCAGCGTGCCTGTCGTGAGCTGGGAATCCGCACGGTGGCCGTACATTCCGAACCCGACCGTGATCTGATGCACGTCAAGCTGGCCGACGAATCGGTCTGTATTGGCCCCGCTCCCAGTGATCAAAGCTATTTGAATGTCCCAGCGGTCATTGCTGCTGCAGAAGTCACCGACGCAGAAGCCATTCATCCCGGCTATGGATTTTTGTCGGAAAATGCCGATTTTGCCGAAAGGGTGGAAAATAGTGGCTTTGCATTTATTGGTCCCCGTGCAGAAACCATTCGTCTGATGGGAGATAAAATCGCGGCCAAGGCCGCCATGATAAAAGCCGGGGTACCCTGCGTTCCCGGGTCTGATGGTCCATTACCCGATGACAGTGATGCCCTCAAAAAACTGGCGAAGGATATTGGTTATCCGGTCATTCTCAAGGCTGCCGGGGGCGGTGGCGGACGCGGCATGCGCGTTGTCCACACCGAGGCACATTTAATCAACGCCGCCAACCTGACCCGGGCAGAAGCGGGCAAAGCTTTTGGTAACCCGACCCTGTACATGGAAAAGTTTCTGGAAACACCCCGCCATATTGAATTCCAGGTGCTCTGCGATGCTCACGGCCATTGCGTACACCTCGGCGAACGGGACTGCTCCGTACAACGGCGTCACCAAAAGGTCGTCGAGGAAGCACCGGCTCCGGGCATTACCGATCAACAACGTGCCGAAATTGGTGCAGCAGTGGTCAAAGCCTGTTCAGACATGGGCTATCGCGGTGCCGGAACCATTGAGTTTCTTTACGATCCCGGCAGTAAAACCTTTTACTTTATCGAGATGAATACCCGCGTCCAGGTAGAGCATCCAGTGACTGAAATGATTACTGGTGTGGACATTGTCAAAGCGCAGATTCTGATTGCGGCAGGCAAGCCTCTCCCTTTCCGGCAGGAAGATGTCCGCTTGCAGGGACATGCCATTGAATGCCGCATCAACGCTGAGGATCCTGAAAAATTCATACCCTCACCCGGGCAAATCACGGCCTGGCACCCACCCGGCGGTCCGGGGATTCGGGTAGACAGCCATATATATGCCGGTTATCGGGTACCGCCTTTCTATGATTCCATGATCGGCAAAATCATCGCCTATGGAAATGATCGGGAAGAAGCCCAGATGCGTATGCGCAGCGCCCTGCGTGAAACCAGCATTGAAGGCATCCAGACCAACATTCTTTTGCATCGCCGTATTCTTGAAGAAGCCCAATATGCGGCTGGTGAAGTAAATATCCATTATCTGGAGGCACTGCTCGCGCTATGAATATTGCATGGTGGCAACTGAGCCTTCAGGTTCCCGCCGACTCTGCCGCACAGGTGGAGACACAATTGCTGGAGGCAGGTGCTGACGCCATCACTTTTTTGGAGCTGGATACCAGCGAGGCGCTTTTTATTGAAGGAGAGCTCTGGCAGAAAAGTCAGTGTCAGGCGCTTTTTGCTGTCCAAAATCACAGCGAAGCCACCATTCATGCCTTAGTAAACAGGTCCGGTTGGCAAAACTATGGGGCCTCTGTCCAGGCTTTGGAAGATCAGGATTGGGTATCCAGTACCCAGGCACAATTTCCGGCCCGTCAGTTTGGAAAACTCTGGGTGGTTCCCAGCTGGGATCAAGCGCCACAAGATGCCCGCTATGAACTGCACCTCGACCCCGGCCAGGCTTTTGGTACCGGGGCGCATCCTACCACTTCGCGCTGCCTGCACTTTCTGGAAAGCCACATTCAAGGTGGCGAGTGCATTGTGGATTATGGCTGCGGCTCAGGTATTCTCGCTATTGCTGCTTTGCTTTTGGGTGCGAAAGAAGCTTATGGTGTCGATACCGACCCTATTGCGCTGCAAGTAGCCATGGACAACGCCCAACACAATGGCGTCGCGGAGCGACTGCGACTGTCCCTGCCCGATGAAACCCCACTGCCCCTGGCGGATATTCTGGTTGCCAATATTCTGGCCGGCCCCCTGCTCAGTCTTGCCCCGACACTGGCTGCATTGACCAGGCCGGGAGGATGGATTGCCCTCTCCGGCATTCTCCACAGCCAGGAAACCGGCATTCAAAATGCCTACGCGCCCTATTTTAATTTAGCCGCCCCGCAACATGAAGAAGACTGGTCCCTGCTGTATGGCCAGCGAAAATCCGGAGACTGAACCATGGAAATAACCTGCCCGCGTTGCGAGTCCACTTTTGGCGTTGATCATAACGCCCTGCAAAAACATCATTATCAGGTCAAGTGTGGCGTCTGCCAGCAGGTCTTCCAGGTGGACCTGGACAACGAAACCAGCACAGCTGGTGCCCATCTGGGGCAGCGTCTGGGCCGTTATTTACTCCTGTTGATTATTTTCCTGCTGGTCCTGGCGCTGATTGGACAAATCCTCTGGTCAACGGGCGTCTACAGTTATGCGGCCAATAGTGCGCCCATCCGCCGTGCCATGATCCATAGTGCCAATGCAATAGGTACTCAGATTTCCTGGCCGGGACCCAATAAGGAAATGCGCATTGTCGATAGCCATGTCACGGCGCTGGATAATCACCTGGCCGAAATTACCGGAAAAATGGAGAATCTGGCGGGGCACGTACAGGCATACCCGGCCATCCAGGTCACTCTGAGTAATGTTTACGGTGCACCCATTGCCCATCTGCAATTCACGCCAAAAGAATATCTGGCAAAGCCGGAAGAGACCATATCCGGTTTTTTATCCCATACACCCGTTCAGTTCTCCATCAAGAGTCCCAAACTGATTGCCGCTGCAGGCTATCAGGTCACTCTTCTCAGTCAACCCTGAGGAGCAGGATCATGGCAACAGAATCGATGACTCTGAGTGACTGCGTGGTCATGATCGTGGATCGTTACCTGGACGATCTGCAGGGCGAAGCGCCAAAAAACCTGCATACTCAGGTTATTGAACAAGTAGAATGTGCCCTGCTCGAACACACCCTGAAGAAATGTGACGGACAACGGGGTACGGCTGCCCAATGGCTGGGTATCAATCGCAATACCTTGCGAAAAAAACTGCAAAACTACGGGCTGGACACCTGAATAAGCTGCGGAGAGGCTGAAACCGGAGTGGGCACATGACCAATGACACCCAGGTTTGGGCCTGAGCTGCTGCCATCGAGATAGCGCTGGTAATAAGCCAATACCCGGGGTACATAAGCCTGGGTTTCAGCAAGGGGAGGGATGTGATAACCCGCCTGAATAACCGCACCGGAACCGGCATTGTAGGCAGCTACTGCCAGTTTCAGGTCACCGCTGAACTTACGCAGCAGATGGGCCAGATAAGCGGTACCGCCATTGATGTTTTCTGCCGGACTGAAAGAGTTGGAAACCCCGAAACGGGCCGCCGTAGCCGGAATTAACTGCATCAGACCAATGGCTCCCTTGGGTGAAACCGCACCGGCGTTATAACCGGATTCAGCAGAAATGACGGCATTGACCAAAGCGGGACTCACGCCGTAATGACTGGCCGCTGCGTGTATCAGCGACTGATATTGCTGTTTTGCTATCCGGTTGAAGTCGGCGCGGGCGGTGGCTACCGGCATTTTCGGGGTGCGCATGACCATGTGATACGCGCGGTTTCCAGCCGGAACATTGGTCAGATGCACGACCCCGTGGCTATCTGTATAGGCGTATATATTTGCCTCGGCTGCAGACCCGCACAGGAGCAACAGCAGGCCACAGAAACCCGCCTGAATTTTCATTTGATGACCCGCAAAGAGGGTCTCTCCGGCTTTTCCTGAGCATCAGCACTGCGTCCTGCCCGATCTTCAGGGTCGGATCCCGGCGGTGGAGCATCAGGCAGATCCGGCTCCGCAAAGCCCATACCCTCCTGGGTTTCTGCAGCATAAATGGCCGCCACGGCCGCCATAGGTACGTCCACCGTCCGTGCCACACCACCAAAGCGGGCATTAAAACTGATCCAGCCATCGGCCATGCTGAGGTTGTGACAGGCATTCGGGGAAATATCCAGAATCATGCGCCCGTCCTTTTCATAACCGCCGGGGACCGCTACCCCCGGATAGGCAACCACCACCAGAATATATGGCGTATGACCCTGGTCAACACACCATTGATAAACACTATTCAGTAAATAAGGCTTGGCACTTTCAGGCAACAAGTTGCACTCTCCATTCAGCTGGGTCTGGATGACTATCTTCCAGACTAAACACCAATGAAACTATATAGCTGAATTTTAGGAATCTTCAAGCTATTCTGATCACCAGCTTGATCGATGATAAATATATTACAATTACTAAAATTTTTTAATTCTAAATTTATATTTTTTCTTATTTATAAATGACCTCAGATCAAAAGTTGAATGGTAAATATTTCTTGCCTCCTTTACAGTAATCTCTAAAATAGAAATCATAATATGCGCTTTACGATCATCCCCATTTTGGGGTTTATAACTCACGTTCGGAGGAACTCATGCAGTTAGCCACACGTCAACAACTTCGGCTTGTTACTTATACCATTGCCGCTGCCAGTGCCATCGCGCTTTCCGGTTGTGCCGCTACCCAGGTTGCTCTGGAACATAAAGACCTGAGTGTCCAGACAAAAATGTCCAACACCATTTTCCTGAATCCGGTTCCACCTTCCGAACAGACCGTTTATGTACAGTTTAAGAATACTTCGGATAAAACCCTGAACGTTGCCGCTTTGGAGCAGGAAATTGACGCCAACCTGACTAATCAGGGATACCGCATCGTTCCTTACAATCAGGCACATTACATGTTGCAGATTAACGTATTATCCGTCGGCAAAATGTCCGAAGCCGCCGCTCAAAAATCATTGACCAACGGTTTTGGTGGTGCTGCTTTTGGGGCCGCCGCCGGAGCAGTTATTGGTCAGAGCTGGACTGGCGCAGGTGCGGGAGCACTGGTTGGTGAAGGAATTGGGCTCATTGCCAACTCCCTCGTCAAGGATGTGACCTACGCGATGATCACTGACGTTCAGGTGGCAGAACGCAGCAAGCAGGCCGTCAACCAGCAGACCAATTCCAGCTTGCAGCAGGGTACCAGCAGCACGACCACCCAGCAGATCAGTGGTACCAACCATTGGATGTATTACCGGACCCGTGTTGTTTCCACAGCCAACAAGGTCAATCTGGACTTCAAGGACGCCGTTCCCGCATTGCAGGGTCAGTTGGTTCACAGTCTGTCCGGCATTCTCTAACCCGCCGGTAAAGGTCCGGAACGCTCTGGACCATTCACAAAAAAGCTCCCGACCAAAATCGGGAGCTTTTTCAGTTCGGCCGAAAAAAATCAGTGCTGATGGTAGCTGAGCACCCGTTCGACTTCATTTTTCGCGCCCAGAATGACGGGAACCCGCTGATGCAGTCCCTCCGGCTGTATTTCCAGAATCCGTGCAGTCCCGGTACTTGCTGCACCACCCGCCTGCTCCACCAGATAGGACATGGGATTGGCTTCATACAACAACCTGAGTTTGCCGGGTTTTTTTGGGTCTTTCTGATCAAAGGGATACAGAAAAATTCCGCCCCGGCAAAGAATGCGGTGAACATCCGCAACCATCGATCCCACCCAGCGCATGTTGAAATTCCGCCCGCGCGGACCTTCTGTACCCTGGTTCAGCTCATCAATATAACGTTGTACCGGTTTCTGCCAGTGCCGATGATTGCTCATGTTGATGGCATATTCACTGGTGTCTTCCGGAATGGTCATTTGCTTGTGGGTGAGAATGTATTCGCCGATGGACGGGTCCAGAGTGAAGCCATTGACACCATGCCCCGTACTGTAAACCAGCATGTTACTGGACCCATACAGGGCATAGCCGGCACACACCTGCTCCACGCCCGGCTGCAGGAAATCTTCCAGGCCGGCATCCCGTCCCGCAACTGGCGCTTTGAGAATGCTGAAAATCGTTCCGACGCTGATCCCAACGTCCGTGTTGCTGGAACCATCCAGAGGATCAAAAAGAAGCAGGTATTTACCTCTGGGAACACTATTGGGAATGGAATAAGGATCATCCATTTCCTCGGAAGCCATACCCGCGAGATGCCCGGTCCAGTCCATGGCGTGCAAAATGGCATCGTTGGAAATAATATCGAGCTTTTTCTGTACTTCGCCCTGGACATTGTCAGTCCCGGCACTTCCCAGGGCACCTACCAGGGCACCCCGATAAACCTGTGCACCAATAAACTTGCAGGAAACTGCCAGATCATTCAAAAGTGCAGCAAAGTCTCCGGAGGCCTGAGGATGCCGTCGTGTTTCTTCCGTAATGAATTGTGTCAGGGTAGTCCCAATATGCATGCGCCGATCCTTTAATTAAGCAATGAAAATTTGTCTACAGGGCACTCAGACCCAGCCTGAAGGTGATGGTGGATTCTATCGCGCGGCCAGCACCCTGGTCCAACCATTGCAACCACTGAATGTGAAAACGATGAATACCTCCACTGATTTTGGGGTAACAATCCATATCATCGGTAATTTCCAGACGGATCAATGAGGGCGGTCGACGCGGATCAAGGGCAGAACCATAGCGCCCTTCCTGAGCATCCACGAGTGACCATGCGCAGGAATCCCGCAGCAAAGCCAGAATCAAATCCACACTATGCTGCAATAATTCCAACCCTTTCTCCCAGCCACCAAGCAGCATTTTCGCGCGTTCCGGCGCCTGCTGACTCCAAAAAGCCAACAGCGGTAAGTCGCAGTCTGCCAAACCACCAGCCACCCCCATACGACCCCGCGCCAGCTGAATGATTTCCTGATGTCGTAATAACTCTCCAAAAGCTTCCCGATGTTCGCGCAGTAATTTGAGTTGCTGATTGATGCGAAACTGCCAGGC
>NZ_JBYCKP010000181.1:0-4189 GCF_057473445.1 Acidithiobacillus sp. TH-A36
TCAGGCGTGGATAATTTTTGGGCGGCGTATCCCGAATGCCCTTTCTGGTATATTTTTGCAGATAATTGAACTACCAACCAGAAGGAGAATGTATGGCTTTGACCCTGTTTGACCTCGATAACACCCTGCTGACCGGTGATTCAGACCACGCCTGGATGGAGTTTTTGGGCAGTCGTGGCATTGTCGATGCGGAAGAATTCAATCATCGCAATGATCAGTTTTACGCCGATTATGTGGCCGGACGCCTGGACATCCATGCCTTTCTGGACTTTCAGCTCACGCCATTAGCCGCCCACCCCCGTGCCCAACTGGATGTCTGGCATCGTGATTATCTTCAGGAAAGGGTTTTGCCCATGATCTCCAACCGGTCACGGGCCTTGGTGGAAGACCACCGCCAGCAGGGCGATTTGCTGGTCATTATTACGGCTACCAATCGCTTCGTGACGGCGCCCATCGCCGCTGAATTTGGGATTGAAAACCTCCTGGCTACCGAACCCGAAGTAAACACAGACGGCGAATTTACGGGCAAAACAGTCGGCACCCCCTGCTTCCAGGCGGGAAAGATCGAACGCCTGCGTCACTGGTTGCAGGAGCAGCAACTGGATTGGCAACAAAGTTTGCAAGGCAGCACCTTTTACAGTGATTCCTACAATGACCTGCCCCTTTTGGAAACCGTCGATTACCCCGTTGCCGTGAACCCCGATGAACGCCTGGGTGCCCATGCCACAAGCAAAGGCTGGCCGACCCTTTCTTTACATGATCAATAGACATTCATCAAATTGTCATATTATGGTGCTAGCATTTGTCCATTATTAAACTGCTAACCGGTAAAAACCGGATCAGGAGCCGCAATGTCCTATTTCCAATCAGTGCCCCATATTGGTAAAACGGGAGAATTTTCGCAAGTCCTGAAACCATTCGGGTGAGTGTACGCCTATGAATTCTTCCGGGCAGGACACAGCCTTATTACGCTGCAGAAGTGTTGGCAAATTCTATGGAGAAGCCCAGATACTCAGGGATGTTTCTCTGGACTTATATCCTGGGGAAATCGTGGCATTACTGGGTCCCAATGGTGCCGGCAAAAGCACCCTGCTGACCTGTCTGGTCGGTCTCATCCTCGCCAATGAGGGCGACATTGAGTTATTTGGTCAGGCTATCCAGCAACTGGATACCCAAAACCGTATTCAGACTGGTTTTGTACCGCAGGAATTCAGTGGTTTTTCCTGGATGCGGGTCAAGCAACTTCTTGAGTTGATTGCGGGCTTCTATCCTGCTTCCGGTCGCCACTGGAAAAAACTCGAAGACTGGGCTGATCTGGACTCCAGCAAAAAAGTTCAGGAACTTTCGGGTGGCCAAAGACAACGTCTGGCAATTGTTCTTGCCATGCGCCACCGCCCGCGTTTATTGATCCTGGATGAACCAGTTTCCCAACTGGATCCACAGGCCCGCCAGGATTTCCTGTCCCTGCTGCAGGAGCACGCCCGGGAGTATGAAGCTGCAGTAATGCTCTCATCCCACATTGTTTCCGATCTTGAACGCATTTGTTCGCGTTTTCTGGTACTCCATCACGGCCGGATAATTGCAGAATGGCCCCGCGAAACCTTACAGCCCGGAGAAGCGGAAAGCCGATTCCTGGCAATGACCAGAGACAGCAACTGATGGGTATCTGGCGCTGTCTCCACCCGCGCCTGCTGTTTCAGGAAAACCTGACCCTGATACTGGGTAGCCTGTTATTTTTAATGGGGATGGGTATAACAATCGGCTTTTCACTTTCCACCCAGGCTAAGCCACAGGCCTCGCAAGCAGTTTTTACAATGATATTACTGCCCGCATTTTTTATCGTGGGTGGCTTTCTCATCCATTACTGGCGGATGATTTCTGAAGACTTTTTAAGAATTTTACCCGGTTTTCGCAGGCAGGCCATTGGTATATTTGTTTCCATTCTAGTTCTCTTGCTGGTCATCATTGCCGGGGAAATGCGGTTTTCAAACATTCCCCTGGCAGGAGCCTTTATTTTAACGGCTTACGTGGCATTTTGGGCCTCTTTTTATGCGATTTTGATCAATATCGGCGGAAGCCGCAGGAAAGACCGAAAATATTGGCAGGGATTCCCCCTGCTTCCAGTGTATCCCCTCATATTTTTCCCACCTGCCAGAGATGTTTTTTTGGCGATTCCCGCACCAGTGGATTCGGTCCTGGGAATTCTTCTGCTTTTACTCATCGTCCTGCTGATGCGGAAAACGCCACGGGAGTGGCAAGATTTTTTATCCGAATACCTGCACAGGCCCCAGGATATTCGCATCCAGAACATTCCGTGGAGTGCAATCTGGCGCTGGATGCCCGGAAACTGGCACAACCCCATTCTCGATACGGCGCGACGGCCGCAGGGAATTCTGGCGGTTCTTTTCATCCAACCCTTGTTCCCGGCTACTCTTATGGCCTTACAATTTTTGCGGGTTGGTACATCGCATTGGCCTCAGGTTCTACCTTTTCTTCCAGTCATTTTCCTTCTACCTGTCTTATCATGGGGTATCTGGTCGGCACGCGCATTTGACTGGCAATATCTGACGCTTACCGGTCGTTTTGGTGGCAATCACCAGCAGGCAAGTACCCACATTGTAAAAAGTTACGCTGCGCATACCAGCCTGCTGGCCCTGGTATTACTGTTTTGGCCGGCCCTTATTTTGATTCTGCTGGGATATCATAGCCTGCAAATCGGCATGATTTTGTTGATTTTGTATATGGGCATTCTGGTGCTGGCCTGGGCACCAATGGGTATAATCGGCCTGGGCTTTACCGGTATCCGACAGCAAATCATCCTGCTCCTTTCTTTTGGGTTGGATGCTGTTCTGGTGTTGCGCGCTGCGCACTACTGGTTTTATCGCCACCTGATTCATGTGCCCTTTCATCTGCGCGGAACACTGGTTTTAATGTTTATGGCCCTTGTCAGTGTGGGGTTTGCCGCCTATCTTGCCCGACAACGCCTGAGTCGCAGTGACTGGAATTTATCCCAATTTTCTGCCCAAAAAATTCAGCAGACAGGACAAAAGTACGCTTTATCGGCAGAAACAAGCAAGCAACAGTCTGCAAGAAAATCTCTTAGCACGCATTGGGGGCCCTGGGCAGCGATAATCCTCTTTCTGAGCTTTTTCTTCGGTCAGGCCATTATTGTCGTTGTTATGGTCATGCTGCGGGATTTTGTCGTCGGCGCGCAGTTGGGTATGCATTATGCCTTACTCCATGAAAAAATGCCGCCGCTTGTCCTGGAAAAGTCCTTACACCAAATCAGTACTACGTTCCGTATATGGCTGGGCATCCTGAGCTATACGCTTTGTGCATTGGCGATCCTGATTTTTTTACAGATGAAATTTCCCCGGGAGGTCTGGCGCAAAGCTGATGGTTTTGCCTGGCGCAAACCCAGTCGTCCATATGCCTATCTGCTGGCCTTGATACTGGCCATTCTCATCGGTCTCATTGCCCATGGTCTTTTCCAGGTATTTCCTCCGCCCAGCCATCTGAACCCGCGCGCATTAGGTCTCTTTGAGGGACTGAAAGGCTCAGGATTGACGCACTACGTGGTCCTTTTGTTGCTGATTGTCATTGCGCCCTTTGCCGAAGAAATTATTTTTCGGGGAGCCATATATGCCGGGCTGCGCCGGCGGTTTTCATCAGGCTGGTCGGCCCTGTTCGTCAGTTTGCTTTTTGTGTTAGCCCATGTACCCAGCAAAATCGAACAGTTTCATTACCCTCCGGCATTGATTATCATCGCCCTGTTGGCAGCTGCATTAATATTTTTGCGCATCCGCTATCGTTCACTCTGGCCCGGAATCCTGCTTCATATGGTATGGAATGGCAGTGGCTTTCTGTTACTACTTTGGCATTGAAAAAAGGAACACATTATGGACAGTTTTACCCCGATGCAGGCGGATGATCCCACTTACAGCAGCGCCATCCGTGGTGGCTGGGATCTACTTAAAAACCAATTTAAAACGCTATGGCCGGCTTTACTCATTTTTATCTTCTTAATAGGAATAGGCTTTGCCCTAGATTCAATACTCAATTTCAGCGGCCCAACATACGTCCAGTTAAGGCAATTTCCATTATTCTTGTGGATCACCTTGCTGGATATGGGATTATTTTACCTGTTAGCTAAAAGTCTCACCGGTCAGTCATGGCATATCGGAAACTT
>NZ_JBYCKP010000182.1:0-2783 GCF_057473445.1 Acidithiobacillus sp. TH-A36
CCGACTATCTTGGTCTGGATGTGCGTTTTGACGGCAATGACACGATTCGCTGCAAGAAGGTAACCGCTTCATTAAATGAATGCCCAGGCAAGCCGCTGGTGATGGTTAAAACGGCAAGGATCAACCCGGATTCACCTGCAGCACAGGCACTGGAGCGCATCCTGCCCTTTGCCCCTCCTGGATCCAGGCTGGCCTCGGTTGGGCAGTTGGTGGCAATTTTTTCTCCATCGAATGAGAGCGTGAAATTAGGTGGTTGTCATGGCTGAAATGTTTCTTGATCAGGATGATCTTGAAATATTGACTGGGAGAAGGGCCAGGCCTAGTCAGTGCCGTTGGCTTGACCAGCAGGGAATACCGTATCTGATTTCTGCGACGGGCAAAGTGCAGGTTCTCAAGGAACTCGTTGAAAATCGTCTTGGTATGAAGTCGAAGGGCGGTATCCCTGAAGCAGAACCCAGATGGGACATTTTTGTTCAGGCGTCTTAGTATCAGTTCTGGGCTGATATGGAGAAATCGGTATGGCGGGAAAAAGACAATCGAACCCAAAAGGCTTGCCCAAAAGAGTTTACTGTTCTCGGGGATGGTACTTCTTTGTAGATCTTAACGGTAAATGGCACAAGCTCGGCAAGGAGTGGAATTTTGAGGCCAAGGCCAAGTGGGCGCAATTGTCCAGCGGTACGGCGATTAAAGGGAGTGTCGCTGATCTTGTTGGCGAATATCTGAAACAGGTATCACCAACCAAGTCACTGCGAACGCAGCAAGATCATTTGCAACAGGCCGAATGGCTCAAAAAGATTTTTGGTCATATGCCTGCAGAATCTGTAAAGCCATCCCATGTTGCAAGGTATCTGGACAGCAGACTCAGCAAGGATGGTATTCCGGCTCCAGTGCGCGCAAACAGGGAGATTTCCCTGTTGTCGAGCGTTTATTCATGGGCCATGCGTAGAGGACTGGCAGAATCAAACCCCTGCTATGGAGTGCGACGGAACACAGAACGTGCGAGGACCAGATGTCCAAGTCAGGAAGAAATTGAGGCAGTAATCAGCGTTGCGCCTGAAGTTGTGGGGCTAGCCGTTGAGCTTGCTTATTACACCGGACAAAGACGGTCAGACCTTCTGAAGCTGAGGCTCTCAGACCTGGTTGAGCATGGCATTCAGATTACCCAGGCCAAAACCGGGGCCAAGCTTTTAATCAGATGGTCTCCGGCGTTGCGGGCTTGCGTTGAGTCACTGAAAAATTTGCCAAGACCTGTTCGTGGACTGTATGTCATTTGTAATCGACGGGGGCAGCCTTATACAGTCTGTGGATTTTACGCTTTGTGGGGGAGGGCTATGGTTAAAGCCGTCCAGGAAGGGTTGATCCAGGAGCGATTCCATTTCCTCGACATCAGGGCTGCAGCGATTACTGCAGCTGATGAGGCGAAAATGGATGCGCAAGGGTTGGCGGGACATAAAAGTCGCTCAATGACAGAAGCTTATATACGAAACCACAAGACGACGAAAACGGACCCCGCACCGGTGTCGATTGTGCGGGCCAAAAGATAGAATTGATACTAGGTAAGGGAAGCAATATGAATATCGAGCTCGGATGTATGAAACGAATCAAAGATGAAATCAGCAAGGCTGCTAAGCCAGGTTTTCCGGTAGTGTTTATTTGGACCGGAAAAAAATGGATCGCTTACAAAAGATCTACATTTATGTTTATAATTGCTGGGTTCATTATGATGGGTATGCTCTATGGTGGCTTTATATTATAGAAATTAATTATACTGAAGCCCGGGCTGCATCAAAGTGCTACTGCCATCGCTAAGGATGTACAGTGAGTGATATTTATCAGCGTAGAGCCAAATGACTATTGCAGAGGCGACCATAACGATGAAATATGCTAAAAAAGCATAACGAATTTTATCTTCATGTATAAAATACGAGAAAACAGCCCCTATAATTGATAGGAGTATTACTATCAGGTAATTATGGTATGCAAAAGCATTCAATAAATTGGTTATGTGCGATAATCCAACGGTATTATAACGATAATGGCTCACCCCGTATGCCCATAGCGTATTGATTAAGGCGATTATGCCAGCTATAAAAATCTTTGGTTCTCTATCAATTACAAAGAATAAAAAAGCTGCGACAGCAAGGCTAATAAATGAAAGTGACGTAAATATATAAAAGTGTTCAACGATCCAGTGGAGGGTTGCGGCTGCTGACATATAGTTGTCCTTTTAACGATTTGTGACGACAAATAAAACTTTAAAACTGTATTGGTCCTGTGCTGATCTTAGGAAGTTGCTGTTCCAAGTTAGGAAAAACTCTTGCACTTGTCCATAACCTCTTGAAAATATGGGGTGGCTGACGGGGCTCGAACCCGCGACAACCGGAATCACAATCCGGGACTCTACCGACTGAGCTACAGCCACCATATTGGAGAGAGCGCATGATACAACGGGCAAAGTTTGGCCGCAAGGCGGCGACAGGCAGGAGTTAATCCTTAGTCCATGAATAATGAGCTGACAGAGTCTTCTTCAGCAATGCGACGAATGGTTTCGGCCATGAGTTCGGCGACCGACAGTACGCGAATTTTCGGGCTTTCCTGCGCTTCTTTACGGAGCGGAATGGTATCCGTAACCACCAGTTCATCCAGTTCGGAGCGCACTATCCGTTCCATGGCCGGTCCGGAGAGGACCGGGTGAGTACAATAGGCGCAGACCTTGACTGCCCCTTGGGCTTTGAGGGCATGAGCAGCCTCACAAAGGGTATTGGCGGTATCTACCATATCAT
>NZ_JBYCKP010000183.1:0-1423 GCF_057473445.1 Acidithiobacillus sp. TH-A36
GGACAAGGCTCTGCATCTGATTGCCGACAACTATGCGACCCATAAACACCCGGTAGTACAGGCGTGGCTCGACAAGCACCCGCGTATTCACATGCACTTCACGCCCACTTCGGCATCCTGGCTCAACATGGTCGAGCGTTTCTTTCGGGATATCACGACCCAGCGGTTACGTCGTGGGGTGTTCACCAGTGTCTCCGAACTCATCCAGGCCATTGAGGGGTACATCGACCACCACAACACCCATCACAAACCTTTCATCTGGACCAAAACCGCCCGCGACATCCTGCAAAAGGTCATTCGCGCCAACAGCCACTTAAGCTGCAAACAGAATGCAACACTACACTAGCAGCCTGTCGGATTATTCGCGTAACCCACTGATTCTATTGCACCTGCCATTTCCTGGAAATTTATTAAAACGTTTAGTAATCAATGTGTTGCGTTTCTTCAAAACCGAAAGCCCGACAGGCTGCTAGCAATGGCTCCAGGATGCCTGTCGGTGTGAGCAAAACAGGGATTTCTGTATATACACCCGTTGCATCCGTATAAACGCGGGCTTTTAATGTAACGAACATCAGATGTCTCCTTGAGGTCGACTCGCGAATTTCACATTGACGTCAAGACACAGATACATCGCTTCCAAGGAGAGGCTTGTTACATCAGCATCTGCGGCGATTACCCCAGAAGTAGAACCTGTAGTGGATAAAGGTGTTGCGATAGCCAGCTTCAAGTATATCAATTCTACCCACCACGATTGGAGTGCACTTCAGTTCTCATGGCTTGCTACCTAACATGCATAGCAATACCCACAAAGCACATACTATGTAACTATGCTGTATAGGTGTGGTGTTGTAAACTAAAAAAACGGCGTACAAATCACTCAGAGTCTTTCATATTTAAGTCGTTATAGTAAAACTATGTACATATAACTGGGGGGAAGAACTCGACAAAATAGTGTCACCCCGAACAATAAAGTATCATCCTGGAGTACAGCAAAAACGTGATAGAAAGCATGTATCTGACAAAGAATCAACAAGTTAAGCCATTATCAGGATGATACTTTATTGTTCTGCGCCCCTGTCAGTGGCGTGTTTGATAGGCAACTCAGGATGATACTTACCCCACTAGGCCAACCAAACGGCGACCCATAATCAATAAGTTGCATGTCAATCAGGATGATACTTTTTTGTCACTGAACATGGGGTGAGAAGGCAAAAAGTTACCAACTCTATTTATTTTTGAAAATTTCCATGTGGCGACTCTACGGGCTTTGGCCGGATAAAAGTTACCAACTTTATTTGCATTCTACATTTACGGGTATTTTCTGGTAGGGGTTCTAAGCCCAAACCCGCAGAATCTTTAGAATACAGTTAAATCATAAAGTTATGATAACATGACCGTGGCAAGTAGAGCATCCATATCGAAT
>NZ_JBYCKP010000184.1:0-1722 GCF_057473445.1 Acidithiobacillus sp. TH-A36
CCTTGTCCTCGGCCAGTGGCCTGACCTTTACCCTTGGCTATGCGCGTGGTCTGAATGGGATTAACAAACTCAAATGTAACGGCGGGTGTTTCAATCCGAAATTCAGTTTTATCCGTTTTGGGTTCTTGTTCGTCATCGATTTCCAATTCCGGGCCTGTTTGTAGGCCGGATAGTACAGCACGGCCCTGACCTGGTCGCCTCACGGCAAATCGGGGGTCAACAAAATCGACGCTGGCGGGGCAATGGCAAGTTAAATTGGAAACACCATGAATTTCATACACAAAAAACGCTTCCAGTTCCTGACGGTAGTGGCCTCGAAGTGTCAGTGCAACACCGGCGAGCGGCGGCGGTTCAAACTGAAATTGCCACAGACGATACTTGTCTGTATCGTATCCGTTCTGCAGTTGGTAACGGGCAATACTTTCAAATGATTGCCGTGCATCATCATCCAGCAATATCCAGGCTAACGCCCGCCTTAACTCATGGTCTCCTCTGACATATAGTGGCAGAGTGCAGCTTGGCAAAATATTGATAAGCGCTCTGCTCAAGTTATCGATGCGCTGAACATCGAACTCATGCGAGAGTCCGCCGGGAATTAATGCTAAACGCGTTATATAGGCATGATGAAAAAACAATGCTCGCGCCAATTCAAGCTGGGGAAGATAATACCGTGTTCCGCCAAATTCAAAATTAAAACACCATTGCCGTCCATCCCCCTGCCGACTCACCACGGGAATCGGACAGGCATCGATAGGTTCCGTAAGCCAAAGGCGCGTATTTTCTATCACTACACGTTTCAGGAATCCGGCAGGCAGTGGTTGTTCGGTTGCATTCACCACTCTGCGTCTAGCTAAAGTCGGAATTTGAGAAACACCCACATGTTGTTTCTTCTGCCCAGGCTCCAGTTTAACATTGATATGCCAACCAGAATCGTCATGACGACGGAATAAAGAACCAATCTCCCGAATAACGCTATTATTTTCTACCCCTTTTAACTTCATATTCTGTACTCCGACACATTAAAATTTCCAAATATTGTCTGGCAGATCCTGTCATTCGTTCTTCACTTAATCCCGCGTTTCGCAGCAATCGCCACCTCGGTGGTGACTCGAGCAGATTTCGCAACTCCGCATAGGCATTTTGTAAACGTCGGATCTGATACTGGGAGATGCTTTCCGAATTGACTGCCAGAAACGCCGAAGTACGTGGCATTTGATGAAGGTTCTTTTCAAGAGTCGAAAGATTGCCGAGAAGCCGAAGATAGCAGGTTCTTGAGCGTCTGGGCCCTTGTTCGTTTGCCTTCAAAAAGGTAGCCAATTGTCGAAGTGCTTGCAGATATTCCCGGTCCCGCTTGTCCCAATCGATGCGTGATACGTTAGCATTTTTCTTGCTTTCTGCATGACGATAATTTATGTCCAATAGCCAGTCACGGTGATTTCGATAAAGCCGGGCATACAAGGCTGATGCATTTTTTCTGGCTTTCTGGGGTGGATGGGAGGACAACAATTCCAGCCAGGCCTCCTGATCTGGCGTTTGGCTGCTGGACTTTTGTATAGCCACCTGAACTTGCAAGGACTTTTCGCAGATTGGCGTCCTGCTTACCTCATTGAGCACGTCATCTATCTGCCAGTGACGACCCAACAGCGCCTGATGAACCACAATATGCTGAAGATAATTGAAACTTTTCCGATGCTTGCGGAAGATTGCTTTCAGCCAGTCTGA
>NZ_JBYCKP010000185.1:0-1131 GCF_057473445.1 Acidithiobacillus sp. TH-A36
AAATCAACGTATCAAATTAGCTGAATCTTAAATCCAGTTGTCTACATGGAGAAGGAGAAAGTGAGAATATGAAAATATCAAAATTGTTTTTTCTAATGCCGCCGTTATTCGGGATAGCTCTTGCCGGTTGTTCAGCCGTTTCTCAAGGGCCCCAGGGTGGTCATCCAGTTTCCTGGTATTTACATCATCAGAAAAAAATGTCGCAGGAAGTAGACTGGTGTAAAAACAGTGCCGGCCGAGACAAGTTGGAATCCTGCAAAAATGCTGAAAAAGCCTCTGGTAATGCATTGTCTTATAACGCCAACAAAACTCTACATAGTTTCGGGAAAGCCTTGCCTTGAGGTGTGTTAATTCAAAGGAGAAATTATCATTAATGTATGGAAAACGATGAAGACGCTCACGCTGACAATGATCATGTTGGCCCCTCTGGCCCTGGCCGGGTGCGGAGGCGGCCCTAGCGCTAAAGCCGAGTCAGCGCAGAATGATGCACGCGCTGCCCAGGAGACGGCCAATCGGGCCTTGGCGAAAACCGATGCGCTAGAGCATAAACAAAATGAAGCATTAAACCGGGCAGACGCCGCGCAACAGACGGCAAACCAGGCAGCCCGGGAAGCGAACAATGCCCAGTAAACTGGAATAGAGCGTCCTGCTCGTTGAGCAGGATCCTGACGCCCTATCCGTTCCATGCTTACAGCAAACACAAGGAGTGAACAATGCGTATTCAATATCCAAACTATGGGAAGCAACTCGGCTGGATGGCTGCAGTTCTCTGTATGGGGGCGGTATTGCCTTTAAGTGGCTGCGTCGCTATCGCTGCAGCCGGTGCGGGAGCCGGCAGCGTTGCTGCTGTCCATTCAGGCGTTCTATCCGACTATCATGCCTATTATCCAGGGCCGCACGGAACGGTTCAGGCTGCCGTTCTGCATGTTTTCCCGAAAATGCATATTACCTATGTGGGTAATGTGAAGAAAAATCCAGACAAATGGATCATTGATGGGAAAACGACAGCAGGCACGGATGTCAGCGTCATTTTGAAATCCACGAGTCAAGAGGTTACCAAAGTGACGATGGGTGTTGGTCTGTTTGGCAATAAAACCCTCTCCAGACAGTTTTTCTCGCTATTGAACCAGA
>NZ_JBYCKP010000186.1:0-2147 GCF_057473445.1 Acidithiobacillus sp. TH-A36
GCAACCACTGGCCTACTTTAAGGTTACGGGAATTGCCCAGTTCTACCGTGGGCAGGTTGTGGGCATTGATTTTCAGCAGCGCCGTATCATAGCGAACCGATAAACCCACCACCTTGGCCGGGTAAGCGTGATGGTTGGTCAATGTCACAATAATATGATGCATTCCCCGCACCACATGTCCTGCCGTCACAATATAACCATTGTGGGAAATAATAAATCCTGAGCCCAGGGCCTCCATTATTTCTTTCTGGGGCGGGTTGGCTCCAGAAAACCCCTGGAAAAACTGGTAGAAAGGCGAGTTTCTGGGGAACGGATCGGTAGTGTTTCCCGCCCCTCCCCGAACGATTTTGGTGTCGGAGTCATCAATTTTAACGATCGCGTTCCCATATTTATTGACAATGGGTGTGAAATCGGGAAGGTCCACCAGTTTTTGCGGCATGGTGTCTGTTGTTGCCGGGGCAGGTTTGGACGTTGTGGCGGGTGAGCTCGTCTGACTGTCTGCAGCAAAAGCCCAGCCTGCCGCACCGAGTCCAAAACCCGCCGTTGCGGCTATTACGGCGACAAGTATCCGCCGTGGCTGAAAACTGAATGAACGTAAAGGCATAAACGTAGGCTCCTAATTTTTTTCAGGATGATTTTTGTCCCAATGACGCAATATCTTCTCCACCAGAATGCTGGCTGGATAAGTGAAGAGGGCGATGCCTGCCAAAATAAGCAGTATTTCCAGGACGTCAGTCATCAGCATGGAACAGAGCTGAGTTCCAACGAATAATTACAGGAATGATTACGGGTCATTAGCGGCATCTTCAAGTCATGGTCACGGTGCTATACACGCGTCTTAAGACGCCTACTTTTCGTGGGAAGTTCCCGGCAGCTCAACGGTAATGTGTGAGGCTTGGGGAACTTTCCCCGCCATCATGACCTCTCAGCATAGCCATAAACTTTGTTAGCAGAGGCCGTTACGCGATTGTTGTTCCCTCATTTCATGGGTGTTGCAGGCAGGTTTTTATGAGTCCGAACGCCGTAAGAACCGGTCGCTTCCGGGGTCGTTTGGCTTTGGCTATTACCTTGCTGCTGCTGGCGTTTGTGTATCTGGTCTGGCGTCTGGTCGATCTGGAGGTGCTGCATTATCAACGCTTCCGGCAAATGGCTCAGGCCAATCATACGGCCATTGTTCCGGTCGCTCCGGCGCGAGGACTGATTCTTGCCAGTCATGGCCAGATTCTCGCCGCCAACCATCCGCGTTATGTGCTGGAAATCATTCCGGACGAAACAGAGCACCTGCATGCGACCCTGAAGCACATTGATCAACTGTTTCCTGTTCCGAAACGAAATATTGCGCATTTACTGCGGACCCTGGATGACAAACCACCCTATATCCCCAGAATTCTTCTGCACCGCATGAATGCCCAACAAATAGCTGCATTTTCGGTGCGCGATATGCAGTTTCCAGGGGTGCAAGTGGCCGCACAGTGGCATCGCTATTATCCCTACAAAACCCTGTTTACCTCGGTAGTCGGTTATGTCGGACCGGTCAGTGCCCGAAATCTGAAAGGTTTTGATCCGCAAAAATACATTTATCGCCGGTTCATTGGCGAAAACGGTCTGGAATATGCGTTTGAACGTCAACTGCGTGGAAAATTCGGATATCAGATCAAGGATGTAAATGCCTTGGGCGTGCCTGTGGCCAATTTGCGGGATATTGCCCCAACGCCCGGAGATAACCTCCAGACCAGTTTGCGCCTGCGGGTGCAGCGCGCCGTCGCAACCGTTATGCGCCGCAATCATTTTCGTGGTGCGCTGGTGGCAGTTAATCCCAATAATGGCGCAGTGATCGCCAGTTACAGTAATCCCAGCTTCAATGCCAACTGGTTTGTAAATGGCATCAGTGAAGTCCACTGGCAGAGCCTGCTGCATGACAAGGGACGCCCCCTGCTGAATCGGGTGGCGCAAGGGCTTTATCCACCCGGCTCCTGCATCAAGCCCTTTTATTCCATTGAGGCGCTTCAGGATCATGTTATTTCGCCCAATTTTCACACCTACTGCCCCGGTTATATCCGTCTGGGTGGTCATGTTTACTGGGACTGGTATCGCTCGGGCTTCGGTGAAACCGGTTTGACCAAGGCGCTGGCCTGGTCGGTAGACGT
>NZ_JBYCKP010000187.1:0-2238 GCF_057473445.1 Acidithiobacillus sp. TH-A36
CCTGCCCAAAAGCACGGTAGAAGATATGCTGCTTTACTGGCAAAGCCGGGGGCGCGTCGAGGCTGTTTCTCTCTCTTCAGCTAAAAGCTGTGGGAGTTCGTGCCAGTCTGGAACTTGCAGCAGTTGCGCCAGCCCAGCACAAAATGCGGCACTCCAAGCCTGGCGTTGGCGGGATCAGTCCGAAGTTTCTGCGGGTAGCGTCATGACTTTTCACCCGCCACAACATCCCTGAGTTCAGCCAACTCCCGAAAACTGCTCGGATCATCAGGCCCTCTTGCCCCTCCCGGTGGCTCCTCTATACTCCAATTTGGAGAATCGGCCAGCAGTTTGCGGACAGAGGTGCATCATGCAGGTAAAAGTAGCTGCCATTCAGATGGCAGTCGGGGACAAGGAAGCGGAAAACATCGACAAGGCACTGCAGCAGGTGCATTGTGCAGCAGATGCCGGAGCGAACATCATCCTCCTCCAGGAGTTATTCAGCACACCCTACTTTTGCAAGGATCAGAACCCGGATTTTTTGGCACTGGCCCAGCCGCGCAGCTCCCATCCCGCATTACTCGCCCTGCAAAAGCTGGCGAAAGACCGGCATCTGGTCCTGCCCGTGAGTTTTTTTGAGCGCGCCAACAACGCCTTTTTTAATAGTCTGGTGGTTTTTGATGTCGACGGAAAGGATCTGGGGCTGTATCGCAAAGCCCATATCCCCGATGGTCCCGGCTATCAGGAAAAATTTTACTTCAGTCCCGGTGACACCGGCTTCAAAGTTTTCGCCACCCATTATGGCCGAATTGGCGTCGCCATCTGCTGGGACCAATGGTTTCCCGAAGCCGCCCGGGTGATGGCACTGCAAGGGGCGGAAATCCTGTTTTATCCCACCGCCATCGGTTCCGAACCCCGTGCCCCGGAAATCAACAGCCGTGGACACTGGACCCGGGTAATGCAGGGACATGCCGCTGCCAATCTGGCCCCGGTCGTAGCGGCGAATCGGGTGGGCCACGAAATCGGCGCGGAAAGCAGCATCACCTTTTATGGTGGCTCTTTTATCAGTGACCCTACCGGGGCCCTGCTCGCCCAGGCCGACCAGGAAGAATGCATCCTCTATGCCGACCTCGATTTAACCAAACTGGCGGCACAACGGGCCGAGTGGGGATTATTCCGGGATCGCCGCCCGGAATGGTACGCGCCCATCCTCAGCCTGGATGGAAGCCATTCCGATGGATGAGATTTTACCTCCGGAACCCCCGGTCATCGCCCTCAGCGCTTATGAGCGGAACGGCGAACCTTTTTCCCTTGCGCCCCAGTACGCCGCAGCCGTATGCCAGGCGGGAGGTCTGCCGGTTTTGTTTCCACCCCAATGTCCGGAAGCCCGGATTATTTTGTCGCGCTGCGATGCCCTGGTGCTGACGGGTGGTGGAGATATTTCCCCGGAGTTTTATCGCGCTACCTGTGATGAAAGTGTGTACATGGTGCATCCAGATCGCGATGCAGCAGAAATTGCCCTGGCCCGGGAAGCCATCGCCCGCCGCATTCCGGTATTGGGTATTTGTCGCGGCCTGCAAATCATCAATGTCGCGCTGGGGGGTGACCTCCTGCAGGATTTACCCAAAAATATTGGTACCCGCATCTGTCATCGCAACAATGACGGGGATCCCATCATGCATAAAGTCATTGTCCTGCCGGATACCCTTTTGGGCAGCATTGTTCGTCGGGAAACCCTGGAAATATCTTCCTGGCATCATCAGGCCATTGCCAACATGGCCCCGTCCCTGCGCATCAACGCCATCGCTGAAGATGGCGTGATCGAAGCCGTGGACATGCCCGACAATCCGGATATTTTCGCCGTACAGTGGCACCCGGAACATACTGCCGCTGGTGATCCCCATCAGCAGGCGCTTTTCAACTGGCTGGTGAAACGTGCCGAGCGCCGCATTGTGCGGACCATCGAACGACAGGAAAACAAGAACTGAGCTGGCCAAGCCTACAGGCAGTGGCAGGCTTTAGCCGAACTCTACACAGATTCAGGGCGCAGGATTACCGGCGGTCTGCAGGCGCTGCTGTAACCAGGCAAAACCCGCTGGCAACAGGGAAATCACAATAATGGCGATCAAAACCAGGTTCAGATGGATTTTCACCCAGGAGAAACTACCCAGAAAATAACCAGCACCCGTGGACGTGGTGGTCGATCAAGCTCACGTCGTCGATGTGCCGTGCCAGCTCGGTCACAGGCTCCAGGCCATCCGG
>NZ_JBYCKP010000188.1:0-1974 GCF_057473445.1 Acidithiobacillus sp. TH-A36
TGATGTTCAGGTCGCGGTCGCTCAACTGGCCGCTGGGAGAGATCATGGTCCCGAAGATGCCGACCAGTTCATCCATTTCATCGTGCAGATTTTCCACTACGGTAAAGGGATTCAGTCCGATCTCCATATCGGGACGCAGATCAATATGATCGCCGCCGAACATGGTGCAGAGCTTTTCAAAGGACCGACCTATTTCAATGACCCAGGCCTGGGCACCGAGGCCGAGTTGATCGGTAATGAGTTGCTGTGCAGTCACGGACTTGCCGGAACGGGTACGTCCGGCCAGAACGAAGTTATATCCGGACTCGGACGCATAGAGATCAAAGAAGAGCGGGTGCCCACGGCGCGTTATGAAGATGGTCCCGGCACCGGGTACCGTCATGCGCTGGTTGTCCTGCACATTTCCGGTCCAATCCACCAGAAGCGGTGCACAAACCGCCGCCTGTGCGGTCGTTCCGGAGAGCATCCGCTTGGTCATGAACAGGCTTTGTTCATCCGGAAACAACGGGAGCGCATTGAGGAACATGGGCAATGCGAGGAAATTATCTTCCAGAAAAGTGAAACCGCCTTTAGCTCCATTGGTAATAAACGCTTTGGCGGCTTTATCGGCTTCTTCCTGGGTTTTTCCCCAGATAATCCCCGTCAGATTCATTTCCAGGGCATGTTCACCGCTATCCAGCGCGTGAATCAGGAAGTCGATGCCCTCTTTTCGCATTCCCAGCCGGGGCGACCACTTGGCCATGCGGCCCCGTGCCTGCATGTTGGTGATCACCTGCTTGCTGTTCAGTTCATTCCGTTTCTTCACCTGATCCGGCAAGCGAACGGTCAACACCACGGCGGTTGGCGTGAGGAGTTGGCCCCCCTTACCCAGTGGATCCCCCATCAGGAAATTCGTGGAAGCCACACTGATAGGTCGGGTGAAACTTTTGATCGAAAGCACCTTGATCACATCGCTCATGCCGTCGCCATGCTGGATAGAGAACAGATCGGAGCGATCATCTACGGCGTCACCCGGCCCCAATATCTGATCCCGCAAAAGCTGATGAGGATCCTCCCCGTCAAACCAGTTCCCCCGGATATGCACGAAACGCCGCCACAGGGCGAGGGTCTGTCCTCTGGAAAGGCGTTCTGGTGCAAAGCTGTTCATACTCGACTGAAAGGACGTGATTCGCTCGTGGACCATCTGAATCTCGGCATCGGTCGGATATTCCGCTACGGGCATCTTGATGGCGATATAGACCTGGCTCTCTGTCAGCGGCACACCAGAATCCCGGAAGACTGGCTCTTTCGCCGCATGATAACTGTCAAAGTATTCAACGGTTTTTTGGGTAATACCATGGAGCAGACTGCGCTGTTCCTGCGTTAATCCGACATCATGGCCTATGGCGCTGCGTGCAGACTGGTACTGGAGCATTTGTTTTTGCACGTCTGGAACATTCATCCCGATGATCTGGATAAAGGTGTCCGGCGGCAGATTCATGGACCAGGCCGATTCCAGTTCATTCGTAATACTGTCATCCATGCCTGAAAACAGGTTACAGACCATCACACAACCGACATAGCCATGCGCCATGTAAACCAGTTTGAAATTTTCATCCCAGGCATACCAGGGAAAGAGCGTATCGAGACTATGCCGTTCCAGCAGCCGATACAGTTGGTCGTTCAGTGTCGTGCTCAAGAGCGTCCCCCTAATTTATTTTCGGAGATGCAACGCGACACCAGCGCATTGGCCATCTGGAAAAATTCACTGTAATTCCCCTGCACGTCGCCGGGATTCAGGACGTAATGGCCGCAAATAATGAGCGAGGGGGTTTTGCGGATCCTGGCTTTTGCCATGATTTTCACGTCCCGAAAAACCATGTGCTTACGGGCTCCATATGGATGCCGATGGCAAAAACATTCGCAGGCACCCCGGCATCCTCTGCCGCGATCCGATAGGTATCGAGACTCCAGTAGGGCGAATGACGATCCTGA
>NZ_JBYCKP010000189.1:0-4494 GCF_057473445.1 Acidithiobacillus sp. TH-A36
TGGTTGCTTTGTATGAACACAGCGTATTCACTCAGGGGATCATCTGGGGCATTGACTCTTTTGATCAGTGGGGCGTGGAATTGGGTAAGGTGCTGGCGCAGCGCATTGTTTCTGATATGCAGGGTAAAACCCGGCACCCCCATGATGGGTCCACATCGACCCTGCTGGAACGCTATTTGCGCCGACGTGGCCACTAGATTTTTCGGGATTGACCGGGTTCCATGCAACGGGGCGGGAACTTTTACCCGGCTATGGTTTTCCAATGAGGAATTATTAGCCGGATTGAAGAGCCGCCCAACAACATGAAACTGCCCATTGTTCTGGCCATTACGGCCGTATTTTCCTGGGGGAGCGTCGCCTGTGCGGCCGTTCCGCCTTTACCTCCCATGCCTACTTTGCCGCCGCCACCACCCATGCCGGCGCCACAATTGACCGGTATTCAGTCTGCCGTTTTGCTGGACATCAACAGTGGCCAGATCCTGATGGCTGAAAATGATGAAAAGCCGGTCAATCCTTCGGGCCTGGTCAAGCTGATGACCGCCTACCTGATGTATCAGGCGGAAAAGCAGGGTCTGGTACAGCCAGGCGAAAATGTACATGTGTCCAATGACGCCTGGCATGCCCAGGGTTCCCGCATGTTCATTCAACCGGGAATGCCAGTGACCATGACCCAGCTCACCCATGGACTCCTGATTGATGGCGGGAATGATGCCGCCATTGCCATAGCCGAGACGGTGGCCGGCAGCGTTGGCGGTTTTGTGGATTTGATGAACCATGACGCAGCGGCCATGGGCTTGCAGCACACCCATTTCACCAATCCCGATGGTCTTCCACAGCCGGGACAAACCAGCACCGCGCTGGACCTTGCCCGTTTGTCAGCGCGTTTGATTCAAAGTTATCCGCAAGTGATGCAGGTTGCCGGCAAGGTTTCCTATACCTATAACCACATCACCCAATACAACTACAATCCGCTGGCCGGGCAGGATGGTGTGAATGGCCTGGGGGTGGGTCTGGCCGGTAAAAACAGCTGGAATCTGGCGGTCAGCGCAACTCGGGATGGTCGTACATTGGTGGCCGTGGTTTTGGGTGCGCCTTCGCGCAGTGCTGCAGGCAGTGATGCCAGCGCCTTGCTCCACTATGGCTGGAACGGCTGGCAGAATGTGTCTCTCTACAAGGCGGGGGCAACCGTTGCCCAAATCCATAACGGCGACTGGAGCCCGGCAACAGTGCAGGGGGTGACGGCAGGCCCGGTCGTGGTTTCCGAACCCAAGCAGCAGAAAACCCGGTTGCAAACCCGCTTCGTACCGACTCCCAACCTGAAGGCCCCTCTCGCGGCGGGTGCGGGAATTGGTACCCTGCAAATTTCCTGGCACGGTCATGTCCTGAAAACGGTTCCTGTACAAACCCATAGTGCGGTGAAGCCAGCGGGCTGGTTTGTCCGCCTGATTCACGAGGGCGAGTCATGGTTATGACCGGTAACGAGAGCACCTGCTTTACAGCCCAGCGGATCGGAGGCTGATTTTGGCTGCACGTGGAATATCTTCCCGGCGCCGCTGGGTGTTCTGGACGCTTGTCGTGCTCCTGCTGGTTGCCCTGAATATTGTGGTGGGGATCGGGGTTTGGACCTGGCGGATATGGCAGGAATTGCCACCCGTCGTGCAACTCGAAAACTGGCACCCTCAGGAGCCGTTACGTATTTATGCGGACAATGACCACCTGCTGCAGGTGGTCGGGCCGCAACTGCGCTATGCCCTGCCTCTGAAGCAAATTCCCAAGACGCTGCAAGATGCTTTTATTTCTGCCGAAAATTCAAAATTCTATAGTCATAATCC
This sequence comes from Acidithiobacillus sp. TH-A36, assembly GCF_057473445.1. Taxonomy (NCBI): domain Bacteria; kingdom Pseudomonadati; phylum Pseudomonadota; class Acidithiobacillia; order Acidithiobacillales; family Acidithiobacillaceae; genus Acidithiobacillus; species Acidithiobacillus sp. TH-A36. Next base: position 1,833 of record NZ_JBYCKP010000189.1, read on the forward strand.
GATTTATTATCCAGTCAGCTTTCCGGGCATTATCCGCGCGGCATTTGTGGATCTGGTGCATATGGCTCCCGTGCAGGGGGCCAGCACCATCACCGAACAGGTGGCCCGCAATTTTTATTTGACCCCCAAAAAAACCATTACCCGTAAGGTCGCGGAAATTCTGCTGGCTTATAAACTGGGCGCGCGTCTGCATCGTCCGCAAATTCTGGATTTGTACCTCAACAAGATTTATCTGGGCGAGGGGGCTTACGGGGTACAGGCAGCGGCGGAAACTTACTACGGCAAAACCGTCAATCAGCTGACCGTTGGCGAAATGGCGACCTTGGCGGGCCTGCCAGCGGCACCCTCGGATTTCAATCCGATTGCCTCACCCGCTTCGGCAAAAACCCGTCGCGATTATGTGTTACGGCACATGGCCCATTACGGATACATCAGCAAGGCGCAGGAAGAAGCGGCTCTGGCTGAACCCATCAAAGCCCATTATCACGCTCCGGCCAGCAACATAGCCCCCTATGCCACCGACTGGATTCGTAACTGGCTGGAAAAACATTTCGGGGCTGATTTTACTTACCGCACCGGTCTGCGGGTTTACACCAGCATCAACCCCACTGACCAGCGTGCTGCTGATCGGGATATTGCCGTGGGTCTTGAGAACTATGGTATGGGTCTTGACAGCATGGATCCCAAGGCCTGGCATGGTCCAATTGCCCAGTTATCGACGGCAGCCATGGAAGCCGCACTGCAGGGACAGCGGCCCAGCCAGTTACCCAACCATAATCCGGCCAATTTGCACTGGGGAGTCGTAGTCAAATCTACGCCGGAAATGGCGACGGTTTCCTTCGAAGGCCGTCATCTGGTGCATCTGAGCTTGCGCGACGTCGCCTGGGCACGGTCTGCTCCCAAGGGTAATCCACCCACCGCCGTCAATCAGGTGTTGCAACCCGGTGATTTGATCTGGCTGAGGCGCTATGTGGTTGCCGCCACATCGGGAACAGGCAATCCGGTCTGGGGCACCAAGGTTTGGCACAATATTCCCCATGGTGGTTGGCAGTTGGCGCAGATTCCCCATGTGCAGGGTGCCCTGGTGTCGCTTGCCAGCCGCTCAGGGGCCATCCTGGCTTTATCGGGGGGCTTTAGCTATGAACTGAGCCATTTTGACCGGGCTCTTTACGCCTTCCGGCAACCGGGATCGGGGTTCAAACCTTTTGTGTATTCTTCGGCCATGGACGCGCCGACCTATCTGGCCAGCGGGCGCAAACATTATCTTACCCCGGTCTCCCTCATTGCCGACACGCCGCTGGTGATTCATCTCGGTAACGGACAGGTTTATGCGCCGACCAACTACAGTCGTACTTTTTCGAATATTCCCTTTCCAGTTTGGGAGGATCTGGCGGATTCCCATAATGTGCCGAGTGTCCGCCTGTTGATGCATGTCGGCATTCCCTACGCCAAGCGCTATGTGGAGCGTTTTGGCATTCCGGCAAAACAGATTCCCGCCTCACCCTCCATGGTATTGGGGTCCGGAGACTTTACTCCCCTGCAAATTGCGCGTGGCTACGCCGTTTTTTCCAGCGGGGGTTTTCTGCCGCATCCCTATTTGATTCGCAAAATTGTCACTGCGCACGGTACCACGGTTTCGCTGCTGGATTGTCCCCTGGGGTATCGGCCGCCATCTGGACAAACCGTGATTCCGCCGGGAGTGGCTTTTCTGATGACGCGAATGATGGAGCGGGTTATCCGGGTCGGTACTGGGGTCGCCGCGCAGATTCTTCATCGCCATGATCTCGCGGGAAAAACCGGCACAACCAATCACGAAGATAATGCCTGGTTCAATGGCTTTAATCCCGATATTACGACGTCGGTCTGGGTGGGCTATGACAATAATCAGTCCATGGGGACCTGGGCGGCGGGGGCTCGCCAAGCCTTGCCTATCTGGATTCGGTATATGCATACGGCGCTGGCGCAGTATCCGGATGTGGGCTTCTTCCAGCCGCCCGATGTAGTGACGGCACGTTATAATCCCAAAACGGGTGACCTTGCGCCTCAGAGTGATCCAGGGCATCAGTATCCTAGGGGATATTTTTTGTCTGGTTACCTGCCACCCAAGCCCAAACCCAAGGTCAGTGCGGAAACACAAAGTTTTATCCACGCATTGATGCATATTTTCTAGGAGACGGAGAATGAAGCAGTGGTTGTCCCTGATAATTATCGCCCTGTGTTTCTGGGGAGCTTTTGAAGTCAGTCACCACTGGCTGGTGCAGCATCCCGACCATCCTGACCAGCGCACCTTAACGGTCATTTCTCATTAGGTAAAGGCCGTTACGCAGAGGCGTTTTTAATATCGTAGCCACTCATATTTGTGTTACATTTCTGGCCGTCCAGAAAATTTTTGAGTCTGCAGATATTATCAAAGGAAGTCTTATGCGCCGTTTAGGAATCGCCGTTTTATTACTGGCTGGAGCCAGTTCCGTTTCCGCCCTGGCTGCCGATGCGCCCATGCAGCCGGGGCTCTGGATGATGCATGTTTCTGGTACAACGAAAGTCTCTTCGCCGCCAGTCAGCACCCCCATGGAACGCAGTATGCAAATTTGTGTGAAAGCCCATCAAAAACCGGAATCCGTTTTTCTGCCTGCGGGAAGTGATCGCTGTACCGGCAGTCATA
>NZ_JBYCKP010000190.1:0-1473 GCF_057473445.1 Acidithiobacillus sp. TH-A36
GAACCGTTACCGGATTTCTCCACCATAAATATCCCCCGTCAATTACCTCTGCGTCTGATCATCCATCGTCCTGATATTGTCGCTGCACGCTGGGAAATAGAAGTCGCTGCGCAACAGATCGGCGCTGCCCGTGCGGCTTTTTACCCTGATGTCAATATTGCCCTGTTTGCCGGTTGGAACAGTATTGATCTGGGTGATTTATTCAGCCCCGGAAATCTGGCTCATGCCATTGCTCCGGTGGTATCCCTGCCCATTTTCGAAGGCGGAAAGCTCCGTGCCCGTCTCAAAGCGCAAAATGCCTTTTATCTGGCCGCACAAGATCATTATCGCCACACCATTCTCAGCGCGGTGCGTGAAATTGCCGGGCATTTGGCCAGCTGGCAAAAATATCGTCAGCAAATACAGGAACAGACACGGATGACCAAGGCCGCCAGCCAGGATAGCGCACTGGCTACGGCCGCTTTTCAATCGGGTACCACCAATATGATAAGCGTTTATCGCAGCCGGATTCAGGAAATCAACCTGCAAAACCAGCAAATCACTTTGCAAATACAGAATGCACAATCCTGGGTGCTGCTCAATGTTGCCCTGGGGGGCGGATATACGGCGGAGAAAAAACCAGCATGAGTACAACACCATCCTCCTCTGCACCTGACAACGCCTCACCGGAAAAACAGCGGCGCAGGCTGTTGCTGCTGGTTGCCGTTATTGTGCTCATTGCTGCTGGATTGGGAATCCTCTGGTGGTTTTTGCGGGGCCAGTACTGGATTGAAACCAATGATGCTTACGTCACCGGCAACATCACGCCGGTAGATAGTTTGTCGGCAGGCATCGTCAAGCAGGTGCTGGTGGAGAATACGGAATATGTTCACGCCGGCCAGATTCTGGCAATCCTCCAGGGTTCGCAGACCCGACTGGCCATGGAACAGGCCGGTGCCCATCTGGCGGCAACAGTCAGACAGGTCCGCCAGGATTTTGCAAGGGTCCAGGCATTGCAACAGAGCGTTCAGGCCCAAATAGCTGAACTGCAAAAACTGAAAATGGATTTGAGCCGCTACCAACAGTCGCTGCCCAGCGGGGCGGTTTCCAGGATTCGCATTGAAAATACGCAAAATGAAATCATTTCCGCAGCAGCACAGGTTGCAGAAATTCAGGCAAAATTACGAGGGGCGCAAGCCATTGTCGCGGGCACCACGGTATCTGACAATCCCCTGGTTCGCCAGGCCGCTGCGGCTTTTGAAAAAGCCGACATTAACTGGCAACGGCGGCTCATCCGTGCCCCCATATCGGGTTACGTCGCGCAACGCTCTGCCTACCCCGGTTTAAAAGTGACTGCAGGCCAGCACCTGTTTTCGGTGGTGCCACTCAATGATTTATGGGTGGTGGCCAACATCAAGGAAACGGCCATGCGCCATGTCCGCCCCGGACAGGCCGTTCAGTTGACCAGCTATTACTACGGCCATCAGGTGCGCT
>NZ_JBYCKP010000191.1:0-10305 GCF_057473445.1 Acidithiobacillus sp. TH-A36
TTCATGTTCTCCAGCATGTGGCTTTTGAAGGACTGGGTAGTATGGAAACCTGGCTTGAGGACCGCAAAGCCAGAGTGTCCTGGACGCGCTTTTATGAAAATAGCGCATTGCCAGCGCCCACAGAGTTTGATCTGCTGATTATTCTCGGTGGTCCTATGAGCATTCACGATGAAGCGATTTATCCCTGGTTGTCTGCGGAAAAACGCTTTATTGGTGAAACCATAGCGGCGGATTTGCCGATTCTGGGCATTTGCCTGGGTGCGCAGCTGCTTGCCCATGTCTGCGGGGCGCGGGTTGTTCCGGGCAAGCAGAAGGAGATTGGCTGGTTTCCCGTATATGCGGAAGTATCTGACGCCGATCATTTTCAATTTCCCCGGCAGATACAGGCTTTCCATTGGCATGGCGAGACTTTTGATTTGCCGCCGGGAGCAACCCGTCTGGCCCATAGTGCCGCCTGTGAGAATCAGGCTTTTCAGATAGGAAATCAAATCATAGGATTACAATTCCACCTCGAAAGTACGGCGTTCAGCATTGATGCCCTGATCCGGCACTGTGCGGATGAAATCATACCCGATCAGCCTACTATTCAGAGTGTGGAGCAGATGCTGGATGCTCCTTCAGACGCTTATGAGCAAATCCACGCACAGGTTCAGCGCGTTCTGGATTTTCTCAGCACTCAGGTGCCACAGAAGGTTTTGTAAACTCCGAAGCTTTCGGGTGCGGGTTGCGCGTAGCTTTCCAGACCGGGGCGTTCAGTAAAAGGCGCGGAGAGGACTTTGAGCAGCTGGTGGAAAAGACTGAGATCGCGGTTTTGGGTTGCTGCATTCAGGGCTTCTTCCACTTTATGATTGCGCGGAATATAGACGGGATTCACCTGATCCATATGTCGTGCTATTTCCTCAGCCTGCATGGGTTCCCGCGACAGACGATCCTGCCAGCGTTGCAACCAGACATCCACAGTTGCAGCATCTTCAAACTGGCTGCGCAACGCCGCAGGGTTCCCCAGAGCTGCAGCCGACAGGCTTCGGGATGCCCGGGTATAATCCACGGATTGACCTTCCAGCGTCGTCAGAAAGTCCTGGGCCAATTCCTGGTCCTGTTCTTCTTCTGTGTGTAGGCCAAGTTTGGCGCGCATGCCCTGTAGCCAGTAAGCTGCATAAACTTTCGGGAAATGGTTGATGGCTGCGGTCAGCTGGCGAATGGCGGCTTCGCTGTCAGGATCAACCAGTTCGACAAGAGTTTCCGCAAAACGGGTCAGATTCCACTGGGCGATCAGCGGTTGATTGCCGAAGGCATAGCGTCCCTGACTGTCGATGGAGCTGAATACGGTGGCAGGATCGTAGCGGTCCATGAAAGCGCAGGGACCATAATCAATGGTTTCCCCGGCAATACTCATGTTATCGGTGTTCATGACGCCATGGATGAATCCCACCAGCATCCAGCGGGCAAGCAGCGCCGCCTGCTGGTCGGCGACGGCATTAAACAGGGCCAGATAGGGATTGGTAACGGTTTGTGCTGCAGGATAATGACGGGCAATCGTATAATCGGCCAGTTGCCTGACTTTTTCCTGATCATTGCGAATCGCAAAAAACTGAAAAGTACCGACGCGGATATGACTGGCAGCAACACGGGCCAAAATGGCACCGGGCAGCGGCGTGTCGCGATGAATAATTTCACCGGTGCTGACGGCAGCCAGTGCACGGGTGCTGGGAATGCCGAGCGCGGCCATGGCTTCGCCCATCAGATATTCCCGGAGTACGGGGCCGATGGCCGCTTTGCCGTCCCCACCGCGCGAAAAAGGGGTGCGCCCGGAGCCTTTGAGCTGGAGGTCCCAGCGCCGACCATTCGGGTCCAGTAGTTCACCCAGCAACAAGGCTCGACCATCTCCCAATTGCGGGGATAAATGGCCAAACTGATGCCCGGCATAAGCCTGGGCCAAAGGCTGCGCGCCCTCCGGAATTTCATTGCCGGAAAAAATGGCAGCGCCCCAGTCACTGTCCAGGACGGCATCGTCAAGTCCCAGTTGCGTCGCCAGAGCATGGTTGAGAAGCAATATATGGGGGGAAGGCACGGTTGCCGCTTGCCAGGGGGCGAAAAATCCCTCCAGTTCGCGGGCGTAGCTGTTGTCAAAATGAAAGCCGTAAGTGCTCATGATTTATCGAACCATCCAGAATTTGGCAGAGGACCCGGAGGCTTTCTGTGCTAACGGCACGGGCCAAAATTGCGGCAAAGCCGCCGGATCCTCTGCTGTTTTCAGGTTCATTCCTGGGTCACCGCTTCGGGAATCCGCAACTTCACTGCACCATCTTCCAGTGTGGCGCTGATCCGGGTGCCCTTGGGCAGATCTCCAAAAAGAATATGCTCGGCCAGAGGCTTTTTCAGGTGTTCCTGAATGACACGCGCCATGGGCCGTGCGCCCATTTGCGGATCATAGCCCTTGTCGCCCAGCCATTGCCGGAGTTCAGGACTGATTTCGAGGCTGTAACCCTTGCTGAGGAGCTGCTCATCCAGTTCCATGATGAATTTGTCGACCACATGGAGAATGGTGTCTCGAGACAGGGCGCTGAAGGGTACAACCGCATCCAGACGATTTCGGAATTCCGGTGAAAATATCCGCCGGATGGTTTCCATTTCCTGACCACCTTCCAGTTCTGCAGGCTTCATGAAGCCAATGCTCGCCTTGTTTCGGGACTCAGCGCCGGCATTGGTGGTCATGATCAGGACGACATTGCGGAAATCCACCGAACGACCGCCAGCATCGGTCAGCTTGCCGTGGTCCATGACTTGCAGCAATACATTGAAAATATCCGGATGGGCTTTTTCAATTTCGTCGAGCAGCAGCACGGAATGGGGGTTACGACTGACCGCTTCCGTCAGTTGACCGGCCTGATCATGCCCCACATAACCCGGAGGCGCGCCAATGAGACGGGATACCGTATGGCGCTCCATGTATTCACTCATGTCGAAGCGCAATAACGGGATACCCAGCAGGCTGGACAACTGGCGGCTGAGTTCGGTTTTGCCCACGCCAGTGGGTCCGGAAAACAGGAATGTGCCCACCGGTTTTTCGTGGTGCCGGAGCCCGGCCCGGGCCATTTTGATGGCTGCGGAAAGCTCATGAATGGCTTTTGCCTGTCCGTAGATGACCAGACCCAGATCTCTTTCCAGATTTTTCAGCGCCTGACGATCATCCAGAGAAACATTTTTACCGGGAATGCGCGCTACGCGGGCCACCATTTCTTCAATGTCGTGGACGCCAATGCTTTTTTTCCGCCGCGAGGGAGGCAGCAATGCCTGAGCCGCACCCACTTCGTCAATCAGATCAATGGCTTTGTCAGGCAGATGGCGATCATGAATATGCTTGACCGAAAGCTCCACTGCTGCCCGCAGCGCCGTATCGGTGTAGCGGAGATTGTGGTGCTGCTCAAACTGGCCTTTCAGTCCGCGCAGAATTTGTACTGACTCTTCCTGGGTGGGCTCTGGAACATCAATTTTCTGAAAGCGCCGGGTAAGCGCCCGGTCTTTCTCGAAATGCTGGCGGAACTCCTGATAGGTGGTGGCTCCAATACATTTAAGCTCGCCGGAGGCCAACGCCGGCTTGAGCAGGTTGGAAGCATCCATGGCTCCTCCGGAGGCTGCTCCGGCACCAATGAGAGTGTGAATTTCATCAATGAAGAGAATGCTGCCCGGTTGTTTGCGCAGCGCTTTCAAAACCGCCTTGAGGCGTTCCTCAAAGTCTCCCCGATAGCGGGATCCGGCAATCAGGGCACCCAGATCCAGTGCGTAAATGGTGACATTCTCCAGCATTTCCGGGACTTTTCCGGCGACAATGGCTCTGGCAATGCCTTCCACAATAGCCGTCTTGCCGACCCCCGGTTCGCCGACAAACAAGGGATTGTTTTTGCGGCGACGTGCCAATACCTGCAAGGCTCTGGTGACTTCCTCCTGACGCCCGATCAGCGGGTCCAGGCGTCCGGCACGGGCCATGGTATTCAGATTGCGAGCATAGGCCTGCAGGGGGTCCTTGCTGTTACCCTTTTTTTCGGTACTCCCTTCGATTTCTTCTTCTTCCTCGTCCATGGCTTCATCCTTGCGCATTCCGTGCGCCAGATAGTTGACAACGTCCAGTCGGGTAACGTGTTCTTTCTGCAAGAAGTAAACCGCATGGGATTCGCGCTCGGCAAACATGGCGACAATAACATTGGCCCCGGAAACGGCATCCTTGCCTGCGGATTGGACATGGTAGAGGGCGCGCTGAATGACCCGCTGAAAGCCTACCGAGGGTTGGGTGTTGACGGTTCCGGCGGGGCCCATGGTGGGCACTTTGCGCTCCAGAAAGTTTTGCAATTCCATGGATAGATGCGCAGCATTTCCGCCACAGGCCTTGAGTACATCCAGCCCCTCAGGGTTATCCAGCAGAGCCAGCAGCAAATGTTCTACTGACGCATACTCATGACCGTACTGACGGGCAATCTGAAATGCCTGGTTGATGGATTTTTCCAAGGCCTTGTCGATCATCGGGACTACTCCTTTTCCATGATGCAGCGGAGTGGGTGCTGGTGTTGCCGGGCATCTGCCGTGACCAGAGCGACCTTGGTTTCGGCCAGATCATAAGGGAATACACCGCAGAGACCCTTACCCTGATGATGTACGGACATCATCACCGCAACAGCTTCCTCATGAGGTTTGTGGAAATAGGCTTCGAGAACATGCACGACATAATCCATCGGCGTGAAGTCATCATTCATCAGCAACACCTTGTACATCCTCGGCTCTTCCGTCTTCGGATCACGCTCCAGGATCGTACTCCGGCGATGCTGCGTTTTACTCATTTCCCCTGCTCCATGATTGACGTTGTCTGCCTCCATTGTGGCGTCTGCCCCGACCGCTGGCAAGGCGAAACCGCTTAAACAAACACCCCAAGCCCGATTGGATATGGGGGCGGGCATCGACAAAAAAAAGCGCCGGGAAAATCCCGGCGCCAGCAGAAGCAAAAATGCTGCAATTACTTGGTAATGTTGATTTTCGCCTGGCTACGCAGGTTGGATACGAACTTGGCGGCTTCCTGCTGGGAAAGCTGGGCCTTGATACGATCCTTCATGGCACTCAGAGGCGGCGGGGTCAAAGCACGCGTCGCCTGTACTTCAATGACATGGTAGCCGAACTGGGTCTGCACCGGGCCTACAGGCTTGTCAATGGGTGCGGTTTCAACAGCTTGGGCGAAAGGCGGTACCACCATACCAGGAACAATCCAGCCGAGTTCGCCGCCATGGGCTGCACTGGCCTTGTCGATGGAGTCTTTTTCCGCCAAGGTTGAAAATTTCTTGCCAGCCTTGAGTTCGGCCATGATCTTGTCGGCTTCTGCCTTGGTTTTGACCAGAATATGCCGGACTTCGTATTCTTTTTTGCCCATGGCCTGCACAAATTTGTTGTAAGCCGCCTGGATATCGGATTCGGGAACTGGATGCTCCTGAACATATTGATCTACAGCGGCATCTGCCAATATCTGGCGCTTGGCCATAGCCAGTCGTTCTTTGACATCAGGAGACTGAGCCAGATTATGGCTGGTGGCATACTGGGACAGGACTTCCATGTTGACCAGATTCTGCACGACCTGCTCGTGGGCATTGGGCTCTTTCGCCAGCGCCGGACTCATGGACATGATGGCCTGGACCTCACTATTGTCGATGGGGGTACCGTTGACAGTAGCTACGGGAGCAGCAAAAGCAGGTACTGCAAAAGCGCTGATAGTGGCAGCAAGAACGACCGCGCGAAGTTTCATAAATTTTCCTTCAGGTTAAGTGATGCTCCCCTATTATCCATAGTCACAGACAAAGGGGAAGTGTTAGCAGGAACTACGTTGCAGAGGAATTTCTGTTTCCCGTTTTTTTTCAGGACCCAGAAGGAGTTCCACCAAGGTAAGGGCAAAATCCATAGCCGTACCGGGACCGCGTGAACTGATCAGTGGGCCATCAACGACTACGGCAGAACTTTCATAATGATATTCCTTGCTGAGCGGATCCAGCACCCCCGGATAGGCTGTTACATGGCGGTTTTCCAACAAGTGTTGGCGGGCCAGCAAGCCCGGTGCCGCACAAATGGCCGCAATCAGTTTCCCCTGCTGTTTCCGCTGAAGCAGCAACTCCAGTAGAGGGCTGTGTTTTTCAAGGTTTTCAACGCCGGCTGCTCCTCCGGGAAGCACAATCACATCCATCTCGGTAGCGGCCAGCTCATCCCAGGTAGTGTCCGGGACCAGGCAGAGGCCGCGACCACCAGTGACTGGACCCGGGCGCAACGCAACGATGGTCACCTGGCATCCGGCGCGGCGCAGAATGTCACTACAAATAACGACTTCCATATCTTCAAAGCCGTCGGCGACCGGGATGAGTACCTGAATGGCTGAAGACATTAGCCAGCTACCCCGTAATTTTTACTTAAGTGCATGATTGCCAAACTCGCTCATTTCAGAAAACCACGTCGGTTTGACCGCATTTTCATGGGATTTATCCCGGTTCAAATTTATTGACCAGAGGCAACAGACAAGGGAATCACTTCTGGAACGCTATGACCATTTTCATCAACAGGTACCGCCTGTTTTTCGAGAATCGCCAAAGCCTCGCGTAAGACATAATCTTTTTCCAGATTCGGCTTGAGGACGCTGGCGGCCTCCATGGCTTCTTCCGAAGCAGAGCCACTACTGGTTTTTGCTGTGACGAGGGCGGGCTTGCTGACCGGTGCCGTGATGGTGTACTGCGGTTTTACCTTGCTGCAAGTATCGGGAGCTTTGAGAACGCCCTGTAATTCCGACTCCTTGAGCAGATCTTCATCCATCGCCCGCAGCTGGGGATTGGCAGGCTGAATTTCGACATTGGGCACAATGCCCTGACTTTGAATGGAGCAACCTGCCGGCGTGTAGTACAGAGCGGTGGTCAGCTTGAGTGCGCCACCATTACTCAGGGGAATGACGGTCTGGACAGAACCCTTACCAAAACTGCGCTGTCCCATGACGAGGGCACGATGGTCGTCCTTGAGTGCGCCAGTGACAATTTCGGCAGCCGAAGCAGAGCCGCCATTGATCAGGACGATCATGGGTGCGCCGTGGAGATAATCCGGGCCATGTGCCGTAAAGCGCATGTCGCTGTCGGGGGTCCGTCCCTTGGTGTAAACAATCAGTCCCTTATTTAAAAACGTATCTGCTGTTTCTACGCCAGCACCCAGGACCCCGCCGGGATTATTGCGTAAGTCCAGAATCAGACCTTTCAGGTGTCCATGGGCGGCTTTTTCCAGTTGCTCCACAGCCTGGCGCGTTTCCCGACCGGTGTTTTCCTGGAACTGACTGATGCGAATATAGCCATAATCTGGTGCCAGCATGGCGGAGCGTACACTCTGGACCTTGATAATGGCGCGGGTGAGGGTCAGGTGGATGGGCTGATTCTGATGCGGACGCAAAATGGTCAGGGTGACCTGAGTACCCGCTTTACCGCGCATCATGTCCACGGTTTTCTGCAGACCAACACCCTGCAATGCCTTGCCGTCAATTTTGACAATCAGGTCTCCGGGTTCGATGCCAGCTTTGGCGGCCGGAGTGCCATCCATGGGGGCGATGACCTTGAGCACGCCATGATCTCCGGTTACCTCAATGCCGAGGCCACCAAACTTGCCATTGGTGACCACCTGCATATCCTTGAATTCCTTGGGCGTCAGGTAAGCAGAGTGCGGATCGAGGGCATTGACCATCCCGCTGATGGCCCCGGTCATCAATTTTTTGTCGGAAGTAGGGTCCACATAATTGGATTTGACGATTTCAAAGACCTGACTGAGGGTCTGGATTTGCTGCAGGGGGATGTGGTTCTGATCCTGAGCCGTATCTGCATAAGCACTGCCAGCGTAACTGCTGCCCAGGCCCAGCACCAACAGGACACTGAGCTTGAGGCATGTGCCAGCTGGGCGCGACAGGATGCGATTGAGCGGGATCATAATGCATTTCTCCAAAAAGCATGGGTCCGGTTTCCAGGAATCGGAGGATCCGGATGAAATCAGTTGTGAATGTAATCCAGAGGATTGACGGGGTGCCCGGCGTTGCGAATTTCAAAGTAAAGTCCATCATTACCCAGTTCACCGCCACTGCCTACCGTGCCTACCTGATGCCCTGCAGCGATTTGTTCACCGACATGGGCATCGGTGGAACCCAGATGTCCATAGATGCTGAGCAGGCTATGACCAATCTGGACAATCACAATTTGTCCGTAACCTCTGAGCGGGCCAGCATAAAGTACCATGCCGGGAGCAATGGCGCGAACCGGTGTTCCTTGTGCCGCCTGAAAAGTAATACCCTGCCAGTCGAGACCGCCGGTTACGCGCGGACTGCCATAGCGTGCGGTAATGGGACCGTTAACGGGCGCTGGATAACGGCCATGGCCGATGATCGGGGTGCTGGGCGGGCTGATGCTCGGGCTGGGAGCAGGCCGGAGTACTGGCGGCGGAGGTGTCGCGGGTGAGACCGGTGCCGGAACGGGTTTCCGGGGAACCGTGGTAATGTGCGGCGGATGAACTTCGATAGTCGGAGGTGCAGCATTTTCGGCAGCACGTTGGACTTGTTCCGCACGCTGTTGTTCCTCGGCTTTTTGTACTGCTGCAGCGCGTTGTTCGGCTGCTCTTGCCTCGGCGGCGGCGCGTGCCTGCGCTGCCGCACGTGCCGCCGCCTCGGCCGCTGCCTTGCGTCGCGCTGCTTCGGCAACAGCCTCCTGGTGCCGGAACTGGACAACCAGACGACCCACCAAGCCATTAAGAATATTGGCGTTAGCCTGTAATTCGGCAATTTTGGCCTTGTCTTTGGCGATCCGGTCGGTCAGCTGATTTTCGAGAGTGGCATGTTGCTGACGCTGCTGGTTCAAGGTGTTTTCCTGGGCCTGGATCTGCGTGGCGAGTTTCACCAATCCCGCTTCTCTCAGCTCTACCTGGTGTTGTGTCTGAACGATTTGTGTCGCCGTATTTTGGGTTTTTACAATGAGCGTGCTGCGGGCTTTGGCCAGGGAAGCATAATAAACGCTCATCCGTCCCAATTCTCCGGGCTTTTCGGTTTGTAGCCAGACTGCGAGGGGAGTTGTACCCCCGAGCATGTAAGCCCCCCGCAATTGTTTACCCAGAATGTCTTTCTGCTGGACTAACTCTGCCTGCAATCCCGCTATTTTTTGTTTCAGTTCATTGAGCTTTAATTGGGTTTGTTGTTGTTGCGCCTGAATGCCAGCCAGCTTTTTTCGGGTCGTCGCAATTTTTAGATCAAGCGTCTTGATTTCGTCGCGCAGCTCCGCCTGGGTTTTTTGACCGGCGTTCAGATGGGCCTGGATTTGACCCAGATTCTCGTGGAGATGCTCCAGTTTTTCGCGGCTATTTTGGATTTTCTCCTGAAGCGAGCTGGCATCAGCTCCCAGTGGAAGTAATCCGGTCAGTATCAGCAGGGTAACCGAACGGAGCAAAATCCTTGAGGTCATTTAGGCAGTCTGTACCAGATTTTTTCCACCCATTTCCGGCGGTATGGGCATACCCATGAGATGCAGAAGCGTTGGCGCAAGATCTTCCAGAGCACCGCCCGACAAGATCTCGGCGGGTCGTCCGATATACAATAGGGGCACCGGGTTGCAGGTATGCGAGGTGTGTGCCTGTCCACTTTCGGTATCCAGCATCTGCTCAACATTCCCATGGTCTGCGGTAATCAGGACTTCTCCACCGACATTACGGACGGCGCTGACAATACGTCCGAGGCTTTGATCGACGGCCTCTACTGCAGTAATGGCGGCACTGAGTTTGCCGCTGTGACCAACCATATCGGGGTTGGCAATATTGCAGACGATGGCATCATATCGGCGACTTTCCACCTGCTCTACCAGCGCATCCGTCAGAGCGTTCACACTCATTTCCGGCTGCAGATCGTAGGTGGTGACCTTTGGAGAAGGAATCAGAATCCGGTCTTCGCCAGGATAAACAGTTTCGTCACCACCATTCAGAAAGAAGGTTACGTGCGCGTATTTTTCCGTTTCCGCAATGCGTAACTGATGTAATCCATGTTGGGCAAGCCATTCCCCGAAGGTATTTTTGAGCCGGGTCGGAGGAAAAGCTACATGGACGTCAAAATGTTCACTATATTCAGTGAGGGTCACAAAATCTGCGAGTTTGGGTGTGGCCTGACGGGGAAACCCGTCGAAGTCGGCCTCAATGAAGGGGCGGGTAATCTGCCGGGCGCGATCAGAACGAAAGTTCATGAACAGGACGGCGTCATGATCCTGAATACAGATGGGTGTGCTGCCG
>NZ_JBYCKP010000192.1:0-1843 GCF_057473445.1 Acidithiobacillus sp. TH-A36
TGGAACCACCCCTTCCCATCCCGAACAGGACCGTGAAACACTGCAGCGCCTATGATAGTTGAGGGCCTCCCTCCGCGAAAGTCGGTCACCGCCAGACACCTATACCTGTCAACCCCATCTGCTCAACATGAGATGGGGTTGATTTTTTTTGAATAACTGCGTACGATGCGCAAAAAAGTGGGCCAAGTGCCCACTTTTTGTTTCTGTATCAGGGAATGATGAACGTGGAAGAACGATTGGATCAGGAAATTGCCCGGCAGGTAGGCACAGTGGGCTGCGCCTTGGTCGATGCGCGGATGTTGCGTAGCGGTCGTGCAATTACCTTACAGATATTAATAGAAAAAGAAGATGGGGCTTCGGTCACTATTGAAGACTGTGCTACCGTCAGCCGCCAGCTCAGTATATGGCTGGATGTTGCCAATCCGATTAATGGGGCCTACCGTCTGGAAGTATCCAGTGCGGGCCTGGATCGTCCTTTGAAAACACTGAAGGATTACGAAAGATTCCAGGGTGGGCACGTGGAAGTGCATTTACACGGATTACATCAGGGTCGCCGCCGTCTGTTAGGCGTTTTGCAGGGGCTGGAGGATCAGAAAGTGGTTATTGAAAATAGTGAGGGGCGCTGGACACTGGCGCTGGATGAAATTCATAAGGCTAAGTTGGTTCCCCAATGGTGAAGGGGCGGATATGCGGAGAGGAGCAAGTCAATGAGTCGTGAACTTCTTTATCTGGCGGATGCCGTCGCCCATGAGAAGGATGTGGACCGTGAAGTCATTTTTCAGGCTCTGGAAGCATCACTGGTTTCCGCATCCAAGAAGAAATATGGGGCAGATTGGCACATTGTGGTAGATGTGGACCGCAAGACCGGGGACTACGTGACTCGACGTTTGTGGGAAGTGGTCGCAGACGAAGAAAAAGATTTTGATGCTGATCTGCAAATCCGTCTGGCAGCAGCCAAGGCGATACGTCCCGATGTGGATCTGGGCGGCTTTGTAGAAGAAGTTCTGCCACCGGTCGAATTTGGTCGCATTGCCGCACAGACGGCCAAGCAGGTAATTGTCCAGAAAGTACGAGATGCTGAACGGGACCGAATCGTTTCCGACTTTGCCTTGCGTAAAGGGGATATTATCAGTGGTCTGGTCAAGCGTATGGAAAAAGGCAATGCCATTGTCGATATGGGGCGGGCAGAGGCGCTGTTGGCCAAAGATGAAATGATGCCGCGTGAGGCCATTCGTCCCGGAGACCGGGTCAAGGCACATCTACAGGACGTGCGCAGGGTGCAGCGTGGTCCCCAGTTGTTTTTGTCGCGGGTTAGCCCCGAATTGTTGATCAGGCTGTTTGCCCAGGAAGTGCCGGAAATCGGTAATGGTATGATCGAAATCATGGGCGCGGCACGGGATCCTGGCTTGCGTGCGAAACTGGCGGTGCGCTCCAATGACCCTCGGGTGGATCCAGTGGGTGCCTGTGTCGGCTTGCGCGGTAATCGCGTCCAGACGGTCATCAATGAACTCAAGGGTGAGCGTATTGATATCGTCATCTGGTCGGCAGATCCGGCAAGTTATGTCATCAATGCCTTATCACCGGCCGAAGTGTCGAGTATTGTTGTGGACGAAAACACCCATAGTATGGATGTGGTCGTAGATGCTGAAAACCTCTCACAGGCCATCGGGCGCGGCGGGCAAAATGTGCGCCTGGCCACGCAGTTGACGGGATGGACCATCAATATCCTGACGGAAGAAGAAGCCCAGGCCAAACGTGACGAAGAAGATTCCAAGTTCCTGAATCATTTTGTTCAAGAGTTGGGCGTGGATGAAGATCTGGCGCAACTGCTGGTCAGCGAGGG
>NZ_JBYCKP010000193.1:0-1278 GCF_057473445.1 Acidithiobacillus sp. TH-A36
TGGCTGGTAAAAACAGCTCAGCCCTGACTCTGAAAAATGGAGATTTGATGGCCGTCCATCTGCTCCATTACACCCCGGGTAGAGCCCAGACTTTAGCGGCAGTCAAAAATCAGATTGTGGCTCAATTAACGGCAGAAAAAGCCACGCAACTGGCTAAAAGTCAAGCAGAAGCCTTGCTGGCTTCGGCCAGGAAAGCCGGTAAGGTGGAGGTGTTGAGTGCGGATGGCGCTTATCCTGTCCAAGTCCATTTGAATGTTGCCCGGAAAGATGCTCGGGGTTTGTCTCCAACTTTGCTGAGCGCAGCATTTGATGCTCCAGCTCCTGTCCAGCATATACCTTCCATGGGTATGGTTCGTGGGGAGGATGGATACACGATATTTGCGGTGACTCAGGTGATTGCACCTTCTTCAGTAGCTGTCAATCCCAAGGTGACGGCTGAAATTCGTGCCTCACTGGAAGAACAACGGGGTAGATTGTTGTCGGCAGCTTATTTGCGTGATCTGCGCGATCATGCCAAGGTAAAAATTGACGATTCGAAGCTCGCGGCTGCTACCAGCCAATAATTATCGGTAAAGTATCCACGTCAGAGGTCGCATACAGGTTATCTCCCCAAAACAGGCAGAGGATTCGTAAGCTTTTTGCTCCAACGCCCCTTGCCTGTTGTTATAAGGTTCATCCTGCAGTCAAGAGAGAACTCGCCCTTTGGGCTCAAACAGCTCTCCTGACGGGCGCAGGATTTCACAAAGAACAACAGCGGCGCGGGCCAAAGTCGCTGCAAAGCTTACGAAACCTCTGCCTGTTTTGCGCTCTACTGGTGCTTTTCTGAAGCGCTCGTTTCCACCAATTGCAGATGTACGCTAAGTGCTGTGGATTTGGCAGCGATTTCTCGATAAGCCAAATGGATGGGTTTAATGTTCAGGGGTTGTTTCAGGTATTCGCTTCCTGGCGGATCCCAGGGGCCGATCGCACCGTGGCTGACGGTAACAGGCGTTCCATAATGGATGAGCCCGTACACTTTGCGTGCCGCGCTTTTGGGAAGCTCCACGCAGCCCGCACTTTGCGGAAATCCGTAAGTGGTCCGGGGATAAAAATGTACGGCACGGCCTCTGTCGAAATAATTGACCCAACGGATATCCGGGTCATCATAATGTTGGTATTGCACCCAGTGGTGATGATAGCGGGAATAATGCACGGACTGGAGGGCATAACCTGCCGACTTCGCGGCTTCATATAAGCGTATTTGCGCGTGGGATACTGGTATGGGAAAGCGGCCAACCA
>NZ_JBYCKP010000194.1:0-4953 GCF_057473445.1 Acidithiobacillus sp. TH-A36
CTTCCCGTAAGAATGCAGCCCCGAAAGAAACATATTGACGCCCAGAAAGCAGAAACTCACGACCCAAAGGCTCATGAATGACCACCAGGCCATGGCCGTACCACGCCATCCTTTAACGACGCGGGCATGTAAATAACCGGCGTAATTCAACCAGACAATCAGCGCCCAGGTTTCTTTGGGGTCCCATGACCAGAAGCCGCCCCAGGCTTTGGCGGCCCATACCGCGCCCAGAATGGTTGCCACCGTAAAAAACAGAAAACCCAGGGCAATGGCCTTGTACATCACGTCGTCCATGACTTCACGACTGGGCATGACCCGAAGCAGTAATTCCGAACCACGGTGGCGCGAGCGCTCCGTCAACAAATAACCCAAGCCAATGAGGCTGGCGACGGTAAAATTGGCATAACCCACAAACATCATGGGAACGTGCAATTTCATCCAGAAACTTTGCAAAGCAGGGATGAGTGGCTCAATCTGGTCCATGTGCTGGGCAAACGTCAGCCAGAGCAGAAACCCCACTCCGGCGGCCACCAGTGGCATGACAAAGGCGCCCAGGGCACGCGCTTCGTTACGCTTTTCATAATACAGGTAAAACAAGGGCGTAGAAGCACAAAAGAGGACCAGAACCTCCCAAAGGTTGCTTACCGGAATATGCCCCCAATCCGGATGGCCCAGGTAGGTTTCCCGCCACCGTACCCCAAGGCCAATGAATCCCATGATGACGCCAGCCCAGGTCAGGGCTGTGGCCCACTGACCCACCCGTTCACGTCCGCTAAAAAGATAAAACAGATAACAGGCGGTGGCGGCGAGCAGCAGCGCGGACATCCACATAACCGCCGCGTAGCCCTGTAAAATGTCGCGCAGGAGTAGGTTATTTGCGGTGCTTTGGCCGATGCTGTAAAGCCACACGGCAAACAGGGCGGGCAACACAATACCCAAGGTCGCCAATTGCACGGGTCGCCAGGCGAGCCCAGCCACCAGTAAGGCACCATACCAGGCAGCCAACACCACAAACTGCCAGTAACCAAAACTGCTACCGTACAGACCCAAAATATTTCCGGCAGCAACGCTCAATCCGGCAAACCATGCCCAGTCTCTTAATTTCCACTGTGCCCACCAGCTTGGCTGCGGGCTTAATTCTGTCCAGCTTTCAACGCGTGTGTTGGTCACCTTTTTGCTCCTTGTATTCGGCATAATCGACGCCCAGGGCCTGCTCCAAGGTCCCGGTCCATCGCTTAAACTCTTTGGAAAAATCCAGGCGGTTGCGGTCTGCAGAAGCCCCCAACAACAACTCTACCCCCTCGGACTCCTGTCCCCGGGGACGAAGGCGGAGCCAGATACGCTTCTGGGGAATATAAAACAGGATGAAAATGCCCAGCACCAGGGCCACACATCCCCAATAAATTACAATGGTCCCCGGCCACTTGGTCACCTGCAAGCCGGCTGCCCAGCGATGATCAAAACTACTTAACGATAAAATGAAAGGCATGGGGTAATCGTGCAGTTGCACCAAGGTTTGCATACCCGCCTGCAAAAAACGGGATTGTTCTGTCGTGCTCATTCCGGGAGCATGACGGGCAACAACCTGCCGGAAGGTCTCTGTGAAAATAGCCTGAGAAGCGTTGGCACCCGCACGGGCCGCAGACTGCAAGGCCGCCAGATAATCCATGAACAAACCAATGCTCCCGTTAGGCCCGGTAGGGATATATATGTATCGATAGGCATCTCCCAATGCCTCGCGATATCCCTGGACAAAAAAACCTTGTCCACCCCGCCGCATGGGCGTCATGTAGGTCTTGAATTCGGCGGCCTGACCATTGGGATTGTGAATGATGTAGGTAAAACTGGGGCCCAGATTGAGGGTCGGATGATCGGGAGTGGCTTTTTCGCCCACCGCCGCCTTCGGCACGATGTTGTAAAGATTGAAATTTTTCAGATCGACAGCGTAGCCGGAATTCCCTGCATGAAGGGTTTGTCCCACCCGTCCGGAAAGTTCGCCGGGGGCGGCACCCGAGACTCCAAGCAGATAGGTTTTCATATGCAGCAATGACCCCCCATCACTGAAGCTCGACTGATATATATATACCCCGTCATAGGACATGGGGTGATTTACGCGGACATCACCCGTTTTGAGGACTTTCCCCTGCGGACTGTAGAGCACGACCCGGGAAGTAAAATCCTTGGGCATTCCGGTGGAATAATAAGAAATATGAAACGATTGCAAATGAATCCGAAAAGGCAGGGGCTGCACCAGATAACCATTGCCGGCGAGTTCAAATACCGCATTGGCGGTCTGACCTTCGGGAAGCGTGATAATCCCCCGATAGGCCGGATTGTTTTGGGACATCCAGGCCGTCCGGGGGATTTTTGAAAGCGGAAGATCAAAATTCTGCTCTGGTTTGAGTGTTCCTTGCCATTCTGCCCATTTAACGGGCACGTCAGCGTTATACAGTGCCGCCGCACAAATGACGATAATGGCAATATGGGTGAGAAAGTAGCCTAGACGATGGTAGCGGCCCTTGCGGGCAGCAATGGCCATATCGCCCTCTTTTTGTTCCACGCGGGGTTTATAACCAGCGGCTCGCAACACTTGCAGGATGCGCTCTTGTGCCTGATCCATCGGCAATGTCGTAGCCATACGCACCCAATGATCCTGACCCAAAATCACGGTATCGCGTTGACGGATTGGAAATTCGCGCATTTCGCGCAGCATCCGGGGACTGTTTCGAGTAACGCAGGTTGCCGTGGATAACACCAGAAAGGCCACAATCGCTGTGTACCACAAGGTGCGGTACACATTGTACAAACCGAGTTCACGGTATACCGAAAACCAGAACGGCCCAAACTGCATGGCATAATTCTGGTAAGGCTGCTGTTGACTGAGAATAGTGCCGATCACCGAAGCAATGGCCAGTAATACCAGCAGACTGACCGCCAGCCGCATGGACCCCAAAAACTGTACCAGCAATCGCCAGCGCGGGTGCTGCCAGGCAAGGCCATCTACATGTGCTTGCAAACCTGTTCTCCCTATTTTTTTCAGTGAATTATTCCACCTGAATTGTTTTTTCGCAGTCTAGGTCCTGGACCGGGTGGCAGCAAGCTCGCTGAGCATGACTTTCAGATTGCCAGAACCAACTGACGACGACTATGCTCTCAGCATGAACCATACCAACCCAACACCTTTCCGTTTTGCCCCGTTACGTCGGGCCAGCTTTCGCCTCAGCGTGACCCAGGCGGGACAACTCCCCCCGGATGATGGGGCCGAAGTGGCCATTGCCGGACGTTCCAACGTGGGCAAGTCCTCCACCATCAACATGCTCACCGAACGTCGCGCCCTGGCACGCGTCAGTCGCACGCCCGGCCGCACGCAGGCCATCAACGTGTTTGATCTGGATCCCGGGCAACGCCTCATCGATCTACCCGGTTATGGATATGCCAAAGTTCCCGAGGCCTTAAGGCGTTCCTGGGGTCCATTACTGGAACAATACCTGCGCCGACGCAGCAGTCTGCGCGCCCTGATTCTGGTCATGGACATCCGCCATCCTTATGGGCCGCATGATACTGATCTGATTGGTTTTGCTGCAGGTTGTGGCCGCCCGGTCCACATCCTTCTCAACAAGGCCGACAAACTCAGTCGGGGGGCAGCCTTGCAGGAAATGGCCCGATTGCGGCGGATACCGGAATTGCAGGGAGTTGCCATGCAACTGTTTTCAGCGCAGACCGGACAGGGCCTGGACGAATTGCATCAGTTGATTGCCGGCTGGCTGGCACCCGGCGAACAAAAAGAAACCCCGACTTCTGCCGGGGTTAATAACGAGCCCTCAAAGGGAGGGGAGGACTCATGATCCGGCCAGGGAGGGTAGACCGGATCCAGACAAGCAATTCGTTACTCCTCGGGTTTGAGTGAGGCATGTCGGAAAAGTTCAGTCACACGCCTCATCCCTGGCATATTTTACGCCCGAACTGGCGTAGCCGCTGGCTAGGACGGGCTGAGCGCTGGGCAAGACGCCTGCAGCTTGACCGCTGGTATCCACATACACCCATTGCTGCAGCGGTAGGTTTTCTGGGGCTTTTCAACATTCTTCCGGCCATCGGACAATTGCTGGGCCTGAGCTACGTCGGCAGCCTTGCCGACATGTCCAGCGGCTTTGTGCTGGACGCCTTTCGTGGCCTTCCGCAGGGTGCTGCAGGCATCATTCTGCTGATCATGTCGCTGGGTCTGTTATTTCGTTCACGTTTCGCCTGGGCCATTGTTCTGACTATTGCATCAGCGGTTCTTGCCGTTGGTATTTACCGCCATCCCCAACATATTTCAGCACTGCTTTACTACAATGCCGTTCTGGTGTTTTTTTTATGGATTTTCCGGAGTCGTTTTAATCACAGCAGCCTCGCCACCGGCACCCTGTTTGCACTGGTAGGCATCATTATCGTTATAGGTTATGGGGTGTTCGGTGCTTATATTCTGGGCGACGGCTTCAAACCACATATTCATAGCCTGAAGGGGGCACTTTATTTTTCCATAGTTACCATGTCTACCGTAGGTTATGGCGATGTTTTGCCCGTTTCCAACGAGGCCAGACTTTTTGTGGTATCTTTGATTGTGCTGGGAATCACCGTATTTGCCACTTCGTTATCAGCCATTATTGTTCCTGCAATCAATAACCGGCTGCAATCGGCGCTACAAGGAGAGAAACGCCGCATGACTCTGAAAAATCATTACATCATTGCGGGCGATACGCCGCTGGCGCGCAACAGTTATCGCGAACTCAAAAGTCGTAATTTACCCGTCATCGTGATCATGGGACACCAGCCCGATGACTCCATTTATCAGGCGGATGATTTGATTATCGGTGACTCCAGTGACACCGATATATTACGCAGTGCCGGTGCCGAGCAGGCTCTGGCGGTTCTCGCCCTGCGCGCAGATGATTCAGAAAACGCCTTCGTGGTGCT
>NZ_JBYCKP010000195.1:0-6090 GCF_057473445.1 Acidithiobacillus sp. TH-A36
GGAAAATACTTGATACCCGGGCCGGTGATTGCCGCCAACGGGAAAATGCTGAATACCGAAATGGCAGAAAAGCTCGGTTTGGTGCCCAAGCCTTTACCCGTTGCGCAAGTGTTAAATCAGGCCGTCGCCGCACCGGGCTTTGTTTTGGGCCATGGTGGTCCCATGGTGGCCGCTTTCATGGATCCGAATTGTATTTTTTGCCACAAGTTCTATGAAGCGGTTTTGCCGGAATTGAAAGCGGGCAAGCTCCGTATCAAAGTCGTACCGGTGGCCTTTTTGAAGCCGTCCAGCCTGCCCAAAGCCGTTGCTATTCTATCGGCCAAGGACCCGGCCAAGGCCTGGGCGTTTGATGAAGCACATTTTAATGTCCATACGGAAGAGGGCGGCATCACGCCGGCCAAGAACCAGAAAGTACCGGCAACGGCGCGCATAGAAGCGAATACCCATCTTTTGGCGCGAACGGGTGAAATTGCCACGCCGACGGTGATGGTTTGTCGGAAAGATGGAAAACCCGTCTTGTGGCATGGGGTCGCGCCCGACCACCTGAAGCAGATTCAGGACGGGGCTATCGGCGATTTGTTGCCGACGGGAAGCTGCCGGGGGTAAGGCATGCGCTTTGAAAGACAAGATGGCGAAAAAAACTACGGATTTGTCTGCGTCAAAGATAGCCAAACCGTGACCTTAAAGGGCCAGTTTGATATCGAATTTGATGTGAACATGCAGACCCTGCTTCAGAACTATCGTCCGATTCTGGAAGAGGGAGAGCTCTGGCCGGAAGACCTTCCGCGTGTGGGTTAATCCAAAACAAACTCCGCTTTGACATCTCCATATTCAGGGGTGATTGGACTTGGGGGCGGCTTCAGCTCTTCCAGGTGGCTTCGCTCGGGGGATGTCGGGTGCGGATTGAAATATCAGATATAAGCACTGGATTTAAGAGCCAGTTTTTTAAAAGAACGTAAAAACAAGGAAGGTCACTTATGATGATTTCGCGGCAGTATAAGCCGCCGGTTGTGTTAGATGTGGACGGGGTCCTGCTCAACTTCGAGCAAGCCTGGAAACAGTGTGCCGAAGAAACGCTGCAACATGCGGTGATCCGAAAGGAGAATACCTGGGATTTAGCTACACGATTTGGTTTATCGTCGGAGAATGTTCGGCAGGTCTGGGACGCCTTTCATGCCGATGGCTGGTTTGGACGCATTGACCCATATCCCTACGCCTGGGAGTTGGTGGGTGCCCTGAAAGCGATGGGTTGCGAGATCTTTGCCATTACCAATGTGGACCCCGCCTTTTTTCGGGAACGGGCTTTGACCCTGGGGGACCTGATTCCTGAAAAAAATCTGCAATTGCTCGGGGCGAAAGCCTCACCAGAGCGGCGCTTGTCGGTACTGCGCGCACTCGGGGCGCGGGCCTTTCTTGATGATCGTGTCGGCAATGTCAATCTGGCGGCTTTCCATGTTCCGGTGAGTGCCTGGCTCTGCCAGGGCTATCAGGATGCGGATGCGCCCGCCGATGGGGTGACCGTGCTGGATGCCGCTTTGGACTTTCCCTTGTTATTGGAATCCATGTTGCCATGATCTGGTTCATTTTGCTGCTGTTGATGGGCATGACTTTGCTCGTGGCCAGTTATATTTCCCTTTCCATCTTTGTGTTGAGCGAAGCTTATCGCATCGAACAGGAAGAAATGCAGGGAGTTTGGGAAACAGAAAAAAAGGAGGACTGAATTGGCGGATATCCAAAAAATCGCCGAACGGATTTTTGCGCATGTGGAAAATGGGGATTTGCCCTCGGGCTATGCGGTGGCCATGGGCGCGCTCATTGAGATCTACGCACATGATGAGCAGGTGCATGCGTGGGTGCTGGAGGCGTTGCCTGCCGCTGTTGATAAGTTGCTGGCCTGCATGGTTCGGCATGGTCCATTACTAAATGATCGCTGGATACATGCCTATCTGCGGCAGAGCGAAGAAGAAAGCGCTGTAGATGCTTTGTCCTGGGACGCCATTGGGCTGTGATAAGATGATCTGTATCAATCACTCACAAGGAAATACATCATGGAAAAAGACAACAGGAACCAACAACCACTTTCTTTCGAAGCGGCTAAAAAAGACCGCGACGCGGAGTTTGCCTTACTCAATCAATTATTGGGCGAGGAATATGTCCGCGCGCTTCAGCCGGCCCGCTCCGAAAAACCGGCGCCCGTCATTCCCTTACGCTAATCACCGAAAATGCCCATTATTCAGTATCGGCGTCCGGATGCAGAGGCCGTTCAGCGGCTGATACAATCCGGTATTCACCCCGTTATTGCCCGCATACTGGCGGGTCGCGGGGTGGCTGAACCGGAATCGGTAGCCCTTTTGCTGCGCGCCCTGGAACAACCGGGGAGCATGCGCGATTTGGAAAAAGCCGCCCATCTGGTCGCGGAATGTGTTCTGAAACAAAAAAACCTCTTTGTGATAGGCGATTACGACGTCGATGGCGGAACGGCAACGGCGTTGCTGATGGACTTCCTGACCCAATGCGGTGCGCGTGTGGATTTTCTGATTCCCAATCGGGTGACCGAAGGCTATGGGCTTTCCCCCGCGTTAGTGGAACGGGCTGCGGCGCATCAGGCGGATTGCCTGATTACGGTCGATAACGGCATCAGCGCCTTTGCGGGCGTTGAAGCGGCCAAGGCGCGGGGCATGACGGTGATTGTGACTGACCATCATTTGCCCGGCCAGGGAATTCCGCCTGCCGACGCCGTGGTGAATCCCAATCAGCCCGGTTGCCGGTTCCCTTGGAAAAGCACCTGTGGCGTAGGCGTGGCTTTTTATCTGGCTGCTGCCATCAAAAAAGTGCTCATAGCCGCCGGGCATCCTCCGGTGCATGGCTTGGATCTGGGGCAATTCCTGGATTTGGTGGCCTTGGGTACCGTGGCCGATGTGGTGCCTCTAGAAAAAAATAATCGCATTTTCATTCGTGCCGGATTGAAACGTCTGCGCCAGGGCACTGCGCGTACCGGTTTGCTGGCTTTAATGCGGGTGTCTGGCATCTCTCCAGCCACGGTGCAAGCGGAAGATCTGGGTTTTCGGTTGGGTCCCCGCATTAACGCTGCCGGTCGTCTGGAAGATATGCGAGTAGGGGTGCGGTTATTGCTGACCCGGGATGCAGAGGAAGCCGATACCCTGGCGAAAAAACTGCACAGTCTGAATGGAGAAAGACAACAGATCGAAGCGGAAATGCTGGAACAGGCTTTGGAGCGGGCGCAGCAGTTATTGCCGGAATCCCCAGAAGCCATTCCACTGACCGATGAAGACGCCCAGGCGGTGCAGGCTCCCCGTATCTTGTGTTTGCAGGATCCGCAGGGGCATGAGGGCGTAGTTGGCCTGGTAGCGGGCCGCATCAAGGAACGTACCGGATTGCCGACGCTGGTTTTTGCGCCGGGTGCTGATGCGGGCGTACTCAAAGGTTCGGCACGGTCCATTCCCAATGTGCATATTCGGGATTTTCTGGCCGAAATGGATGCGCAGCACCCGGGCCTGATTCTCGGGTTTGGTGGGCATGCCATGGCGGCAGGGCTGACCGTACGCACCCAGAACTTTGACCGTTTTGCGCAAATCGCCCAGGCGCTGGCCTTACAACGGATTCCTTTCGATGCCTTGGCCCATCGCGTCTGGGTCGATGGCGAAATTGAACCGGATTATTGTACGCTGGATTTGGCGCAGGAAATCGAAGCCTTTGGCCCGTATGGCAATCAATTCCCCGCACCGTTGTTCATTGGCACATTTCGTCTGCTGAAAAGCCAGCGTATCGGCAAGGATGGGCAAACCCTCAAGATGTCCGTGGCGCTTGATGGGGCAGGGCGCACAGGTCAGCCGCTACAGGCCATTCAGTTTAAGCGCGGAGAGGTGCCCGACCCGGAACCCGGTGATATCTGCCGGTTTTTGTATACCTTATCGGTCAACCGCTTTCGCGGGGAAGAATCCCTGCAGTGTATTGTGCAGCAGGTGATGGAGCCGGTCAGTACGGCTGTGGTTTGAAAAAAGCCCAAACTAACCGTTTAATGTTTAAAAAGCGCAAAAATCGTCGGATATACTGGAATCAGTGCAGTACACAAAGATCCCGAAACAAGGTCCCCCGCCGGCGGTGGGGAAAAAACACCGGCAGCCAAGACACGTGAACGGGCCTGAGAGGCCCTTATCAGCACCTCTCAAAACTCCGGGCCGACAGCACAGTGGGCGAGGCCGCAATCAGGTCGAGCGTTATCGGCCTATTTTTTTGTCTGGCGTGTGGTGGATTTCGGGGATCAATTTGATCTCTTGATCGTTTTTAACGTACCACTTTTTGAAAAAACCAGAAAAAAGCCGTTTATTGACCACCTAGACACCTTCCTGACGCATTAATCTCCTGAATCGGATCCTTTACTTTTTTCAGGAAGATTTCGTCATGATGATTTCAAAGTGTTCTCGTGTGATTGATCGTGCGCGTAATGCTTTACAGCGCATCCCCTTTTTCGCTGCCAGTGCAGCATCAACCGAAGTAAAAAATAACCCGGATGAATCTGGTTTCAGTTTGATCGGTATTCTGGCCGCCGGGTTGATTATGACCATTCTTGGGGTCGCCACGTATGGCTTTCTAAGTCTGAGCGGCTCCAAAAGCAAGGCGCTATTTGCCACCTTTACGTCCGTGGCTGCTGCGGCTGAGCATTACAACATGAGTGTGGGGGCCTACCCGACCGTATACGGGGCCATGGTGGATACCAATTTTGAAAATGACAACTCCACCAATACCAATGTTTCGACCACCTGGAATGGTCCGTATGCCAAGGATAAGGACATGAATACCAGTGGCGTGTTGCTGCTGAACAGTATTGCTACGGGTGCGACGCTCACTTTTGAGCCATTGACGTCAAGTTCTACCGGGGCCTTGCCGAATGGTATGCCGTATCAGTATGCGTTGGTCGCTAACAATATCCCTGCCAGTATCGCCCATAAAACGACCAATATCTGCAATGGTGCGCACGGTAACAGCACTGGCGCTGATGGCGGTCAGTGTGTACTGATCCAAGGCGCCGGTGGATTGGATCAAGTCTATTACATCTTCGCCCAGAACCAGTACGGCGCTTACTAAGGTCTGTTTGTCAGATGGGACAGTCTGCGTGTAGTGATGGGGTTGCGGCTTCCAGGTTATTCCGCAAGAACCGTTCTCCCTATGCTGCACGCCCTTTATTTTTGCGGTCGCGATGGCCCGTTTCAGCGGCTGCCGAGTCCGGATTTTCTCTGATTGGTATGCTCGCGGCTTTGGTGATTGCGGTCATTGTAACGGCGGCTGCCGTCTATTACCTGAATCTCTCCAATACGCGGGGTGAGGCTATTTATCAAACGATGAACGCTATCGTGCGGGCGAGCCAGAACTTTGCTCAGGATACGGGTTGTTATCCCGCAAATGTAGCCGCACTGGGAACACTGGGTGCCAATGGACAGGCGGCAGGTCTTATGGGCTGTGCGCCGGATGAGCAGCAATGGGATGGGCCTTATCTTACCCAGACCAATCCGAGAGGCAAGCTGACTATTCCGGATTCAGATAGCGGGATGCCGGGGACCACGGCGACCATAACGAAGGGTGATTGGCTCAGTCAAAACCCGGAGATGGCGGGACGAGGAAAGGAAGAGGTCGCCGTCATGATAGGACCTGTATCGGCTTCTACACGGGCGGAGGTCTGCAAGCGTTGCAATGGCTGTGCTGAACAGGGCAATAACATCCCCAGCACCTGCTTTGTTACGGGTGACTCCGTTGGAAAGGTATTTGCCAGTGTGGATTGAGCAGCAGCCATCCAAAAGGCTTGCAGCCGACAGGCGTGAAGCCGGGTCCTGCGGACGGCACGACCGGCTTACAGTCATCAGTGCTTGCAGTCGGCAAGGGGTTGCACCCCTGCAAGGGGCAGAGGCGGGCGTCGCGGCGATTCTGTATGTCCTGGTCCTGATGATTTTCCTTGCCGCCGTCGTTTCGGTTATTTCGGCACGGCTGGATGATTTCAGCCATCAACGGCTTAAACAGACGCAGACGATATGGCTCGACCATGCTGAACAACAATTGCAGGGGTGGTACGCCCAA
>NZ_JBYCKP010000196.1:0-3668 GCF_057473445.1 Acidithiobacillus sp. TH-A36
CTTTGAACAAAAAAAAGGGCGGGAGGACCGCCCTGGAAGCCACTTGAGGAGGAGTGATCAGATGACCATGATCAGGATATGTTTAGCAGGAAGCGTGCCATCTTTTTTTGCGAAATGCCGATTCCCGCTTTTGGGTGAGTAGATTCTTTGAAGCATAAAAGGTGTTGAGGATATGGCACGCCCCTTGCTGCACTATCCATGGGTCATGATCTGATCAATTTGCACATAGACGCCACGAGCGACCTGTTGGGGGTGAGTCATGAATCGCTTCGAGCATTTTCGCGAGGTACGCAAGGATCTTGCCGCACTGCTTGGGGGCGTCGTTGATGCCCTCGCCAGTCCTGCATTGTTGCAGCAGCATGCGGATGAACAACGGAAAAAGCTGAGTTGTCTCATTAATCGCCACCCTTTTCTGGATTTGTGCTACCTCCTGGATGCGGAGGGTCGGCAAATTGGGGATAATGTGGCTGCTTCCCGGCGCCGTGCTGCTGGTAAAGAGGATGGGGATGGCGTGGATCGCAGCCATCGACCTTATTACCGTCTGGCCCTCAATGCGTTGTCTCCAGTCCTGACCGAACCCTATTTATCTTCGGCCAATGGTCATATTTGTGTGACGGCTGCAGCGCCTATTCGTGATGAAAAGGGGCAACTGCTGGGCATGCTGGTGGCTGATAGCGAGCTGGATAGGGCCCTCGCCCTGCTCGAAGAAGATGATATCCGGCGGGGCTTCGAACCCTATTTCAAGGCCATTTATACCCTGTTTTCGACTGGCCTGCTGGCAGTCAGCGCCGCTCTGGGTTTTCATGCGCTCGTCAGCCTGAAACAGGTCTGGTCGGCTGTTGCCGCGCCAGGGGACTTTACGGCGCCCTTTCAGGCGACCATTTTGTTTACCCTGGCGCTGGCCGTATTTGATCTGTCCAAAACCATTTTTGAAGAGGAAGTCCTGCTGCGCAAAGATATTCGTCGTCATAGTACTACGCGACGCACTTTGACCCGATTCATTGCGGCCATCCTGATTGCGGTGTCCATCGAAGGCCTGATGCTGGTGTTCAAATTTGCTCTGGATGCCCCCCAGAATCTCTGGTTGGCTGAACTGCTGCTGGTAGCTGCTGCATTGCTGCTGGTGGCTCTGGGCGTATATGTATATTTGGGTGGCCAGGCAGAAGTGCTCCTGTCACAGCATCGTGATCAGCGTCACGATGCGGGTTAGGAGCCCTGTTTTGGGGATCTGCTCATGCGCAGATCCAGAGTATGCGGATAATCCGGTTGTTCTTCATCATAGGGTGCTTGCCAGGGGTATTCACCGCTGCCTCTGGCGACGAAGCGCCCCTCACTGGGGAGCGCCTTACCTCCCATGATAGAGGGTGCAGAAGGCGTCGGTTCGGGTTGGCTGTGACCGGTCGTGGTAAAACGGGATTGGCGCCGGGCCTCGGCTTCCCAGGCATTGACGGGGAATACTTCCGAATTGCGTCCACCCGGATGCATGACATGGTAGGTACAGCCGCCGATGCTGCGTCCATTCCAGGTGTCGATCAGATCGAAGGTCAGTGGGGAATGCACCGGAATGGTCGGGTGCAGGGCAGATGGCGGCTGCCAGGCACGATAACGCACCCCTGCCACCTGGCTATCCGGGGCTCGGGTTGTCTGCAGCGGAACACGCCGTCCATTACAGGCCAGTATATGTCGTCCGGGAGTCATTCCCGTGACCTTGACCTGCAGGCGTTCAATGGACGAATCCACGTAGCGGGCGGTACCACTTCCGGTGACCTCCTCACCGAGAACATGCCAGGGCTCAATGGCAGCACGCAGTTCTATTTGTACATCACCAATCTGCACATGACCATGCTCTGGAAAGCGAAATTCCGAAAAGGGTGTCAGCCATTCCAGTTGAAAGAGGATCCCGTGGTTTTGCAGGTCCGTACAGACCTCGCGCAAATCTTCCCAAACATAGTGGGGCAGCATGAAGCGATCATGCAGCGTCGTTCCCCAGCGAATCAGGGCATGACGATAAGGATCTTCCCAAAAGCGTAAAATCAGACTGCGGACCAGCAACTGCTGAACCAGACTCATGCGCGCATGGGGTGGCATTTCAAAGGCACGCAGTTCTACCAGTCCCTGGCGTCCGGCGGAACCGGTTGGAGAGTAGAGTTTGTCAATGCAGATTTCTGCGCGATGCGTATTTCCGGTAATGTCGACCAGAAGATTACGAAACAGGCGATCCACCAGCCAGGGTTGCACGACATTGCCTGGAGGTACCTGGGTAAAGGCAATTTCCAGTTCATAAAGTGCTTCATGACGGGCTTCGTCCACCCGGGGTGACTGGCTGGTCGGGCCAATAAACATCCCGCTGAAAAAATAGGAGAGAGCTGGATGATGCTGCCAATAGGTAATGAGACTTTGCAACAAATCCGGACGGCGCAGGAAAGGACTGTCGCCGGGGGTCGCGCCGCCCAGCGTCATGTGATTGCCGCCGCCGGTACCGGTGTGGCGGCCGTCCAGCATGAATTTTTCGGCGGTCAGGCGACAGGCATGGGCTTCTTCGTAAAGTAGCTTGGTTTTTTCGACCATTTCCGGCCAGCTGGAAGAGGGGTGAATGTTCACCTCAATAACACCGGGGTCCGGTGTGACCAGCAGTTTTTCCAGGCGAGGATCACTGGGCGGCGCATAACCTTCAATGACGACCGGCATTTTCAGGGCGGCCGCAGTGGCTTCAAGCGCGCTGAGTAGCCGCAGATAATGCTCAGTCACCTGCAGGGGTGGGAAAAAGCAATACAGACAGCCTTTGCGGATCTCCAGGGTGACTGCTGTGTGGGGAATTTCCTCCCAGCTGGGAGCTTTGTTGCTGGCCTGGCTTTTCGCTGTTTGGGATTTATGGCTGCTCTCCGGCGTCGGCCTGGCATGCATATCCGGTAGGGGCGGTAAGGGCGCGAAGGGGTCCGTTTCCGGCTGCCATTTTTTGTGCGGATCGACCATCCACGGCAGGCTATCCAGGGGCAGGCGCATACCCAGAGCTGAGTCGCCAGGAATGAGAATCAGGCGTCCGCTGCGAAATACCCAGGTTGCGGAGTACCAGCATTGCTGATTCCATTCCCAGGCCAAAGGCAGAACCCAACCCACGGGGCGGTCCAGACCGGCCTGAAGCTTTTCGATGAGGGTCTGACGCTCCAGAGGATCATCAAGGCGATGGGTACTGAGGTCAATGTTGACCGGAACCCGTCCCTCTTGATGAAGGACATGCCAGGCATCTTCGTAGGCAGGAATGAGCCGGGTGCTGTCTACCTGCAATTGTTCGCAGAGCTGACAGGCGAAATGATGGAGATCTTCCGGTTTCCAGCCGTAATCCTTGAGTGGATCCGCCAGCAGTGCCGGATTTTGCCACACCGGCAGGCCATCTTTGCGCCAGTATAAGCCCAAGGCCCATCTGGGCAGGGGTTCGCCCGGATACCATTTACCTTCACCCGTATGCCGCAAAGCCCCTTGTGCAAAATGCTTACGCAGGCGTTCCGAAAGGATTTCAGCGCGTTCGCGTTTGTGTTTGCCCAGTGCCTCCAGATTCCATTGTGGATCATCCACCGCTTCCGTAGCCACAAAAGTGGGCTCCCCGCCCATGGTCAGACGGACATCTGCCGCCTGCAGGCGGTCATCGACAATGCGCCCAAGCACCATGA
>NZ_JBYCKP010000197.1:0-2865 GCF_057473445.1 Acidithiobacillus sp. TH-A36
AGAAAAAAGCGCGCCAGCACGGAGAGACCCTGCTGGAGCAGGGTCAGATCCAGACTCATCCGCGACAGGGTGCTGCCATGACTGTGATCGATGAGGACTTCCAGGGGAAGACGCAGGGTGTGACCGAAGAGGTTTTCCCGCAGACCGCGTAAAACCTCTTCCTCCACCCGGGCCAGATTGATGGCCTGGAGATAATCGGCAATACCCTTGACCGCGTAGATCAGGATGACCCCTAAGGGCAGCCAGACCAGCATGCTGACCTGGTGATCAATGAATATCCGATCCAGCACGGGTTTAATGATGTAAGCCATGGCACCCATGGCCGCACCAGATATCACCATAAAGAACATGGCTACGGCGACACGTCCCCGGTGGGGGCGCACCAGACCGAGAAGACGGTGAAAGCTTTGCGAACGCAGCGCAGCAGAAGCGCTATCCGCGCTCACTCTTCGAGCAGGCCTCGTTTGTCTTTCACTTCCAGCCAGGCATCGGCATCTTCCGGCGCCGGTTTTTTCTGAATAATGGCCGGCCAGACCTTGGCGAGACGTGCATTGATTTCTTCATATTCTTCCTGGCCTTCGGGCAGGTCATCGTCACGGAAAATGGCTCCGGCAGGACATTCAGGCTCACAAAGTGTGCAGTCAATACATTCGTCAGGGTCGATCACCAGAAAATTGGGACCTTCACGAAAACAGTCTACCGGACATACATCCACGCAGTCCGTATATTTACATTTGATACAAGATTCAGTCACCACGTAGGTCATGGGGGCCGGGCTCCTTGGCTTTTCGGTTTAAGGGTGGCCGGGCTGCCCCGGCGAACTGGGGGCCTATTCTAGCCCAAGGCTGCCCGCCTGCCCACTATCCATATATAGACCTTTTTGATGTCCCGGATGGTAAACCCGCACATAATTTGCTACAGTACAAATCTGGACTTTATCCCATCATTGATCCAAGAGGAGAATCCCATGGCAGTATTGGTAGGTAAAAACGCCCCCGACTTTGTAGCCCCAGCAGTTATGCCTGACAACAGCATAAATGAGAAATTCCAGCTATCTCAGCACATCAAGGGTAAATATGCGGTGCTTTTCTTTTACCCTCTGGACTTTACCTTTGTCTGCCCTTCAGAAATTCTGGCTTTCAATCATCGTCTGCATGAATTTAAAAGCCGTAACACCGAAGTGATTGCCTGCAGTGTGGACTCTCATTTTACCCATCTGGCCTGGAAAAATACGCCCGAAGAAAAGGGTGGCATTGGCCAGATCCAGTTGCCCATGGTAGCCGATTTATCCAAGAGCATTGCCCGCAATTATGACGTGCTGCTCAATGACGAAGTGGCATTGCGTGGCTCGTTCCTGATTGACCGTCAGGGTGTTGTGCGTCATGAAGTGGTCAATGATTTGCCACTGGGACGTAATATTGATGAAATGATCCGTATGGTGGATGCCCTGCAGTTCTCCGAAGAGCACGGCGAAGTGTGTCCGGCCCAGTGGGAAAAAGGCAAGGCGGGCATGACCCCCACCGGTGAAGGTGTGGCAGATTTCCTGGCCAAGCACGGCAAGGATCTCTAAAACTGTATCTGATTTGAAAACGGCGGGTGGTAGCCGGGAGGCTTTTTGCTCCAACGTCCCTTGCCTGTTGTTCTAAGGCTCATCCTGCTGTCAGGAGAGAACTCGCCCTGCGGGCTCAAACAGCTCTCCTGACGGACGCAGGACTTCGCCAAGAACAACAACGGCTCGGGCCAAAGTCGCGGCAAAGCCTCCCGGCTACCACCCGCCGTTTTCAGGATTTGTTAAAAACCCGGCTGCACGATTGCCCCGGGTTTTTTTTATGATCAATGCAAGCTGTGTCCAGCATTTTGCGCAGCTTCGGCCATAACGGTTTTCACGGCTTCGGGATAGTCTCCCCGAGTGACCTGTTGCAGGCCTTCCTGAAAAAAAGTGTTCGCATCGGCAGGTAAGTGATGGATGAGCGCTGCGAAAGCCTTGCGCATTTCTGCCGTATCCTGGGCGCGGGTCGCGGTAATACCCCAGTTCAGCAGTAAAATACGCCAGGGCCGTTGCGGGTCGGCGCTATCCAGGTCTGCGGCATAATCGGCCGATGCGGCGGTTACCACTTCTCCCATGAGCTGGGCCAAAGTTTTGAGTTCTTCTGTTTCATTATGGCTGTTAGCCAGCACCGCCAGGCCATTGACGACCGGTTCCAGGGTATGAATGGCTCCATGCTGCGCACAAATCCAGGCGGCAATGCTGACCGTAATCATTTCCAGCGCAATTTTGGCTTGCTTTTCACCCAGTCGGTCTGCCCAGGTGGACAGATCCATGAGCAGCCCGATACTCAGGTCGGCAATGCGCTCCGGTTCGTCCTCGGGCAGGCTGGGGTCCCATCCCGATACGTCATTACTTAACACCGTGAATAGTTGTTTCAGGGCATCGACAATCATGGGGGGGGTGATTTGTTCTCCTGTAGCTATTCCGCTGCTGGCAAAGGCTGCCAGAACCGGTTGGGTGTATTGCTCAAAGCGTTTTTGCGCTGCGGAGATGTCGAGAATAAGAGCCAAGGTTTCCTCCTGATATGCCCAAAGAAGTTCTGCGTGTTATGCTAGCACGGATCAGTCTGGATGCTGCAGCAGAAGGTGTCCGCCAACTTCGGGAATGGTTTTTATGCAACAGAGCAAAATGTTTTCACCCATTGATTTGCACATGCATTCGCTGGCATCGGATGGCACCATGACACCCCATGATCTGGTTCAGCGGGTTCATGATTCCGGCGTTCAGGTTATGGCTTTGACCGATCATGACAACACCGCCGGATTGGTGGAAGCCGGCCTCAAGGCGGCCGAACTGGGCATTCAACTGATTCCCGG
>NZ_JBYCKP010000198.1:0-2457 GCF_057473445.1 Acidithiobacillus sp. TH-A36
GCCGCTGGGAAATCGGAGTGCGGGTCGAAATGCCGGAACCGGAACCACGTCAACCGCGCAGAGTGGGGACGTGGCAACCGCGCTGGCACGCGGAACCGGATGGGAGTGTTCTAGTCGGAGAATTGCATATCGACTATCTCGACCGGACATTCAAAGACATCCAGTATCATCTACCCGCAGGCGTCATCAGCAGGGCCAGAAAAGCCCATCATCTTTCGATCACCGGCGAAGATACCGAGATCTACCATCATTTCGTGAATTGGCGGCAGGATCAGTATTTCAAGATCGCCAAAGACATTACACATCGGGTGGATCTGCTCAAAGTGGTTACGGCGAATACCAATCTGGCGGCCCGGAATGATCAGCCAAGATACCGGGCTTTTGTTTCATCCGGGAAGCTCTCTGCCATGATTGTTGCTACCTGTCGGCGCGAGGGGCTGATTATTGTCAAATGACAAGTGTAGGGCGATCTTGTCTTGTGCAATCTTTAACATTATAGTGTATAGGTTAATTAAATGCAGAAATGGTCCGTGGAAACCATCCATCATAAGATCCCGGAAAAGGCGAAAACGCATCATCGCTACGGATGGATTTTGTTGGGATTGGGTGGGGCGAGTCTGGGGCTTGCCATGGGACTTTTCTGGGTGCTGCATACGGGGATACTGAATTGGATCATGATCTTGATCAGAAAATCTTAGAAGAGGAAGCACAAAAACTGGTCGGGCTTCCGCCGGTTCAGTTTGCGGGATTCATACTGACCATGTTGTTCACGAAGATTCTGCATCCCAGGGGGATAAAAGATATGACCGTGATAGTAGATGGTAGTGTAATTTTACTAGGAGAAAAGGAAGCCCTGCAGAACTTGCTGGATGCAAAAACCGCGCTGGCTGGAGAAATTGCCAAAATCAAGGGGAACGCCTGATGTTCGGAAGAAACAAAAAAACATCCGTAAAAAACATGGAAACTCAGGAAAAACCGCAAACAGGGGCTAATCTCTCTGAAGAAAATGCCTCTGAAGCAACCGAAAAAAGCACCGTATCGGAACGCACACCGATCAGTGGTATCGCAGGCGGAAGCAGCAAGGTCAAAGCCAGCAAGAAAAAGCTGATCTGGGGCGGCCTCGCGGTTTTTGTTGTGGCGATCATGATTGCCAATAAGGTGATGGTGCCCAAGCATCCCGATGATGGGGTGAAAGCGGGTGCTCAAACCACAAGCGCACAGAACGCGGCACTACCCTCCATGCACATCAGTATGCAGCCCACACATCCCGCCAAAACAGCGCGGGACGCCCTGCCAGCAGTACCGGCGAATGGTGCGTTGATGGCGATGCAGCCGGTTCCCCCCGCAAATCACAACCCGACATCTCCTGCCATCCTGTCAACACAGGCCATTCAGAACATTTTAGGGGCTGCCAGTCATGGAACCGCTACCGTGGTTCAAGTCTGGCAAGGGCCGGGAAATCTGGATGGCGTGATCTACAAGGATGCCAATCAGGAAGAGGGCGTGGCCTGGGTCAATGTGCAGAACAAGCTCGTGCTGATCGGCACACTGGTTGGCGCAAACGGCAAAAATTACAACACGACCGCTACGTTCGGGCTTGCGGCACACCAGCCGATCACGGGTCATGTAACCGCGCCGGCATCTTCGGTATCCGCGACTACGGACACCTCCAAGAATACGCTCATGCAGCTTAAAAATGGTGGACAAGGCATCCTCGTGGGATCCACCGGACCCGTCATCACCGCTTACATCGACCCCAACAGTCAAACCAGCCATCGTCTTTACGATGCGCTGGAATCCGCCGTGGATACCGGAAAAGTGCGGGCGCGATATGTTCTGGTCGCGCTCAAAAACCAGGGCAGCATCAAAAAGGCCGAAAAGATTCTCTCGGCACCGTCTCCGGAAAAGGTCTTGAGCCAGGACGAACGGTTGGGGAAGGTAGGAGCAAGTGGTACTTGGTCCGGCGGGATTTCGGGCATTCGGGGCAGTCTGTATATGGCGCAGGAAGTCAACAGTAATACTGCGCTACTCGCTGCAGCAGGCTATATCGGTGATCCCGTAGTGATCTGGTGTGACAAGGCAGGCAAAGCCCAGGTTGCGACCAATGATGGGGCCGTGGGCGACATGGACGCGATTCTCAGCGCCGCCGGAAATTGCCGTTGAAAAAGCTGGTGGAATTCTTCGCCGGAACCCTCGTCGCCGTGCTGGTGTTGTTCGTGGCGTGGGTCTTTCTTGCAGGAGCACCTGATGAGCGTATTGATCGCGCCTGTCGGCCAACCGTGTGGGTCGGCAAGGTGTTCAGTTCGGCATCCATGGCAGCCGATACCGATTACAGCGGTGGAATCAGCAGCGGATTCAGCAACTTTGACAAGGGATGTCAGCTCACCATCTGGGATTATTTCTATGCCCAAAAGTGGTGTCTGTCCCACCCCGGAGAATTGATACCTGGAGATCAGT
>NZ_JBYCKP010000199.1:0-4357 GCF_057473445.1 Acidithiobacillus sp. TH-A36
GGATGATAATAAGGTTCCTTGTTGACCATGTAATCGTATACCGGATTACCAGGATTCATGTGCAGATCTCCATTCCAGCGGTAGCTGGAACCACGCAAAAAGAAAACAGGCCGAAATCTGCGAACGGCGAGATTTCGGCCTACGGCATTGGGTGATGACTCACCGCTACAACAATACCTTATCGATGCGCACCGACTTTATCCCGCCAACCCGGGTAAAGTTGATCCGCATCTTGCGGGAAGGACGCAAAAGCACCCGCAAACTCCTTGTGCTCCTTGGCCCATTCAATGGGATCCGCTTTGGCTTTCCAGCATTCATAGGCCTGGCGCAGGGAGATGGCTCCGGCCGCTGGGCTGTCGATGTGACCGTAGGAGCCACCGCCGGCAGTATTGATCACGTTGCCGTGGCCCAGATTCTCGAAAAATCCGGGCAGGCGCAGTGCGTTCATGCCACCAGAAATGATCGGTGTAGTGGGTTTCATGCCATACCACTTCTGGTAGTACACCGGACCCTGACACTCATCGCGTTCAATCATGTAAGCGATGTTGCGATCGTCATTTTCGCCTTCCATCTTGCCGTACCCCATGGTACCGACGTGGATGCCGGATGCCCCCTGCAGACGGGAAATTTTAGCCAGCACGAAAGCGGTGTATCCACGCAGGGCTGAGGGTGAGGTGATCATGCCATGTCCGGCCCGGTGATAATGGAGATATTGGCCGGGATATTGGCGACGTGCGGTCGTGATCATGCCGGGACCACCGACAAAACCGTCCACGAGAAAGGCCACTTTATCAGCGTCAGGACCAAAAATACCGAGAATATAGTCAGCACGGGCACACATTTCATAATGATCATCGGCCGTGATATTGGCGGAAAACAGCTTGGGCTGCCCGGTCTTGTCCATGGCACGCTTCATCGCATCGGCAACCAGCGGAATGGTTTTTTTCAAGGGAGAAAACACCTGGTTTCCCTGAGGCTCATCGTTCTTGATGAAATCACCGCCCAACCAGAACTGATAAGCGGCTTCCGCAAAGGGTTCCGGCCGCAGGCCGAGTTTCGGCTTGATGATGGTGCCGGCAATATAACCGCCATCTTTGATGGGCCGACCCAGAATCCGCCATAAATCAGAAATATCCCTGGCAGGACCATCAAAGAGTTGTATCGCCCGGGGCGGGAAAAAGATATCGATCATTTTGGCATGCGCAATATCCCCCATGCCCTGGTTATTACCGATAGCCAGCGTGAGAAAGGACACAATCATCATGCGCCCGTCGAGAATGTTGCGGTCAAACAGTTCCATAGGATAGGCAATACGCATATCCTCAGTGGCCTCGTCAATGTGATAAACCAGAGCATCCACGCCCTTGGTGAAATCATCTGTAGTCGATACTTCCACATTGGTTCCGGTTGAGGATTCCGCCGCAAAGTGCGCAGCTGATGCAAGATAGCCATATCCTGCTTTGGGTTTCATTTTGTAGGCAACCAGTATGTGCTTGCCACCGGCGATCAGATCTTCTTCGCGCAAAGAGAGATCGGCATAACGTGAGGACTGGTCCATGCTCCGTTCCTTAAATTGATTGATAAGTCAACAGACTGTACACTACAAAAATCATTATAAAAAACGATTAATTCATATACACATAATAGATGAAATATATTATTCAGGGCACAGCCTCTGCACTTTGGAGATCCACCCATGAGAAACATGACCTTGCGCCAACTGGAGATTCTGGGCATGGTAGAAGCGACTGGATCCTACACGAAAGCCGCCAACCAGTTGCATCTCACCCAATCTGCGGTTTATCTGCAAGTGCGCAAACTCGAACAGGAAATTGGTTTACCCGTAACCGAGCAGGTCGGCAAAAAAGTCTATCTGACCGATGCCGGAGCACAGGTTCTCCGCACCGGCGCACTAATCGGTACAGAACTGGAAAACCTGAAACGCTCTCTGGAGCATTTACGGGATATAGAAGACGGACTACTACGCATTTCCGTGACCTCCACCGCTAATGCTTTTGCCGTGGAATTGCTTTCCCGATTTTTGAATAAACATCCCCGGGTCAAAATCCATTTAAACATTGCCAACCGCAAAGACGTCCTCGCGGGGCTCGAACGCAATGACGTAGACATGGCCATCATGGGCGAGCCGTCTCCGGCGCTGGACCTGGTTGCCCTGCCCTTTCATCGTAATTATCTGATTCTGGTTGCTTCGTCCAATCATCCCATGGCTTGGCAAAAAAACATCCCGCAAGCTGAAATTGTTAAGGAACCCTTTGTGTTGCGGGAGCCTGGATCGGGAACGCGGGAGACCGTATTGCGCTATTTTTCCGAACAGGGATTGCATATCAAGGAAGGGGTGATCATGGACAGTAATGAATCCATCAAACAGGCTGTGACCGTTGGTATGGGGATTGGTTTTCTCGCGCGCCACAGTGTCGTGGTAAAAATAGCAGCAGGTTATCTGCGCGAACTTTCTGTGGAGGGGTTTCCTTTGCAGAGAGCCTGGCATCTGGTGCACCGCAAAGGCAAGCATCTGGCCCCTGCACCGCAGGCATTTAAAGAGTTTCTACTGCAGCATCAATATGTCAGAACCATCGAAGAGCAGGGACAAATTATCAACTGATTGTGGCTGGTGATGCTGGCCGTGCTGCTCTGATGCCATCACAACACGTATAGCCGACTGAATTTTTG
Organism: Acidithiobacillus sp. TH-A36; assembly: GCF_057473445.1. Lineage (NCBI taxonomy): Bacteria > Pseudomonadati > Pseudomonadota > Acidithiobacillia > Acidithiobacillales > Acidithiobacillaceae > Acidithiobacillus > Acidithiobacillus sp. TH-A36. Next base: position 2,692 of record NZ_JBYCKP010000199.1, read on the forward strand.
GATCATTTTGTGGGCCGTACTATTCAGGGAAACATCATGCAATGCACTCATCCTCCGCGCCCTTTCGGATATTTTCCTGGCTAGCCGTGGAAATTGATCCCCCTTGTATGCAAAGAGAATCTTGTTGCCGGATTTTTCGGCATCCACGACGATGACCTGATCATCAAAGCTGGTCTGAATACGACTGATATAGGCATCCATCCGCGTATCACTATTGAGCAAATTGACCACCAGTACACCGTAATTGCGCAGGTTGGCATAGCAATGGTCATAGAAGCTGGTAGTACATAATTCTTCGGCTTGACCATCACGATTGAAACCGTCCAGCAAAAGAACATCATTGGTTTTTAGATTTTTTCTGACATACTCGGCACCGTCAGCGCAGAGCACCTGAAAACCGGGGCCATCCGGTGGAATGTGAAAGCGGTCACGCAATGCAATCACCTCCGGATTAATTTCCACCGCCGTAAACTGCGCGTCGGGTAGATAACGCCGGCAATATTTGGCAATCGACCCACCCCCCAGACCAATCATGGCAATGTATTTGGGTTTGGGGTGAAACAGCAGAAATCCCATCATGGTTCGGGTATAGCCCAGAACGAGACAATCCGGATCGCGCTTATACATCATGCTTTGCGTTGCAGAATAGTCGAACCCGAGCGTTACCAGCCGATAATCTTCCTGGACGATGGGCTCGTTCTGATGGCTATCCTCTGAATTTTTAGCCGTAGGATATTGGGACTGTGCGGGATGGTTCATGGGGTGATGATGGGTAGCGATTGATGATCAGTGGGCATGTTTTCGTTTCTAGCGCTTGCTGGCAACGTGAATCTGCGAACGTAGCCATTCTTCAATAATGCGATCCCTGGTCTGGAGCGTGCGCAAACCATCGCGAATGACTTCACTTTCACTGGCATACTCACCGGAAGCAACCTTGTCCTTGATGAAACGAACCATCTCCAGAGGTAAGGTAATGCTCATCTGCTGCGTGGATCGCATGGTCAGGGGCCTCTTCCTGCTGGTATTGAGTAGGATATAATCCTACCATGTACTCACCGTTTTGCGTACCCCGGATGAGGAAACAGGAAACCGATGTCCGAATCAGCACAAAATTTTTTTTGGTGGGAAGGCGATGTCCTGGTGGTCAACATTTTGGGGAAACCCAACGCCTCCCGCGATGTCATTGGCAAACCCAAGGGTAACCAGCTCAAGGTCAGCGTCACCGCAAAACCCCAGGATGGTCGAGCCACCGATCATATGCTGCGTTTTTTAGCCCGGGAGTTTGATGTTCCCCCTTCTTCCATCGAAGTCGTATTTGGTCGAATGAATGTGAACAAACAGCTCAGGATACCCTGCCCTAAACGTTTACCATCGGTTTTTCAGATTCAGACTTCCCTGTTGGAATGATCATGGCATATGCTCTGAACCTTCCTCATCGTTCGTTGCTTATCCCATTGATCGTTCGGGTTGCCCGCCCTTGAAACCATTAGGATATTATGTAATGAAGAAGCTTCCATAAATCTCATCTGTGTAGTTATTTTTTAAGTTTTGCTGCTTCTTGCTGGTGTAATCGGGGCTGAACTCCGATTGCCACATACAGAATACGCATTCTCGCCTTGGAGAAGACATCTATGCGTGCTATGTCACGATTTGAAGAAAACAAAAC
>NZ_JBYCKP010000200.1:0-1738 GCF_057473445.1 Acidithiobacillus sp. TH-A36
GCCTTGGGCATGGGTTGGGTCCAGTCACCACGAGCAAGCCACTGCCTTTGCTCTTCAAAGGTAGTCGTTAATTGCATAACGGTTTCCAGTTCCTGCGCCAACGATTGACCATCCATATTTCGATTATGTCTCCGCACTATTCCACTTTCAGATAACGGCACAAAAAGGCATAAGGTTTAGCCGTCTGCCTTAGCAACCGACACGCCTCCCATCACTTCTTGCATGAGCGGGCTATCAGCCACTGCCACCAGCTTGTTCGCATATTGCGGATCAGTCGCATAACCTCCTTGCTGCAAGGCTTCAGCAAATCCGGCAATATTGTTACCCTGCCCTAATGCCCCGCGATAACGGGGGTTATTCATCAACAAACTGGCGTAATTACGCACACTGTCCCCGACCGACTGGTAAGCGCGAAAAGCAGCATTTTCCAATTCATTCACGCCGTTTTCGAATTCGTGCGTCAGACTATCCACCGAACTGCCCAGCCAGGAACCGCCCCCCTTGATGCCGAAAAGATTGTTACCGGCCACATGACTCCCCCAACCGGTTTCCAGGGCGGCCTGGGCAATAATGGCCGTGGGTGCCACACCCAACTTCTGTGCCGCTGCCTGCACGGCAGGCAGTATGGATTGCACAAAGGACTTGGCTTGTTCCAGAAGACTCTGCGAAGGCTTGGCCCAGCTTGCCGAAGTCATGACCGGAGCTGATAAGGCCGCATTACGGGCGGGCATGGTCATCGCCTTGTCCCCGGCCGGTGATGCGTTCTGCTTACCCCAATGAAGGTTGTAACGCGTAGCAATTTCCTTGGCCAGGGTCTGGGCAATACCTATGCCCTGCCCCTGACTGACGGTTTGCGCAATCTGCTGGTTAAACAGAGACTTCAGCATAGGCCCGGAATTTTTTCCAGTTAAATCCGAACCGAAAGAAGTGGCCGACATGGACGAGAGCATCTCTTGCAGCAAAACGGCTTCAAACTGTTTGGCGACGGCCAGAATGGTTTTTGGATTGTGGGCTTGGGCCTCACTACGCAACTGGTTCAGTCCGGAAAAGTTGAGGGCGTCACTGGCAGTAGCTGCCGCAGCCTGTGGACCAACCTCCGCAGAGCGCGTTGTAGCTGTGAGATTGATGGCAGCACTCATATGACTTCCAGTTGCGCGTGCAAGGCACCGGCCGCTTTCATGGCCTGCAAAATGGCAATCAAGTCTGTAGGCGTTGCTCCCACCGCATTGAGAGCACGAACCACCGCTTCCAGACTGACTCCCGGTTCAAACATCAACAACTTCGCCTGGGGTTGCTGAACTTTCACATTGGCCTGCGGCGCCACCACGGTCTGCCCCGCGCCCAGGGGATTGGGCTGACTGACCAGATACTTTTGGGAAATAGTCACCGATAAATTACCATGGGCAACCGCACAGGCACCCAGCGTGACATTTTGTCCTAATACGACCGTACCGCTGCGGGCATCAATAACCACCTTGGCCAGTGGTGTTTCGGGACTGACATCCAGATTTTCAATTTGTGACAGAAAATTGACCCGCGCTCCGGGCGAACCGGGTGCATTGACCCGTATTTCTCCGGCGTTCAGTGCTTCTGCCACCCCATATCCCAGCTGCTGATTGATGACATTGGCAATACGTGCCGCCGTCGTAAAACTCGGATTATGCAATTCGAGCATCATCGGCCCCGCCTGATCAAAACCCGACGAAACAGACCGCTCCACATTGGCCCCGTTGGGAAT
>NZ_JBYCKP010000201.1:0-6131 GCF_057473445.1 Acidithiobacillus sp. TH-A36
TATTTCTGCCCTACCAGAAATCAATCTTTGAATTTTTTGCCCAATCAAAATTTTCCCTGACGCGGGAACCACTCTAGCCTGCCCCTCAAGAAAGGAAAAACCCCCCTCATCACTTTTATGTTCACACATTCCACAACGAGGAAATTATTCCAGGAATGAGTTCTTTGGGGAAAGTAAACACTTAAGGTCGCGTCCCCGGAATTCCTGATAGGCCCGTCCTTCCGTGCCGCTGACGAACAATTTCGTCATCAGGAAAACCTCCGTGAAAAAGCGAAGAAATCATGAACAATTCGAAAAAAAATAAAAAATTGCCAATCCATTTTTTCGCCGCGAAGCTGGTTGACTAAGTCACGAGCATGAGCTCAGGAGGCCGAGGCGCCTCCACACGGCGCTTCTTCCGAGGAGAGGAGTCATCGGATGAGGGGGGTGTGCTGCTGGAGTTCTGCTGGCGTTTGCTGGATGGGACAGGGGGGAGGCGGAAGATTGAAGATGAAGAGATGCTGGTGGAGGAGGAGGTGGAGGAGAGAGAGGGAGGAGGAGACGACAATGGCGGAGCAGGCGAGACCAGCGAAAGTGCTGCTTCTGCTTGAGGGCTGACGTTGCTTTCAAGGTACGATTTGAGCCGTTTGCGTTGCCCATCTGCGGTCTCGCCTGCTGGCGATGACGACGCATCTCGGGATTCGACTACTGTGCTGTCTCCTCTCGAAAACTTGCAGCGCTTGGCCGAAACAACTTTCGTGATGTCATCAGGAAAAAGCAAAGAAATCATGAAAAATCGGCCAAGGAAAAACGGGCAAAAATCGAACCAATCACAAACACGATGACGTACTAGCGGCATCCGATGTCGACACAAAATCTGAGTGATGATGCGCTAGTACGTCATTGTGAGGACGCGACCTTAAGAAGAATTTAAGAACTTAAGAATTAAGGTCGCGTCCTTAAGAAGAATTTAAGGGCCCGTCCCCCAGTTTTTTTGATTGGTTGGCCCCAAAGCATTTCGTTTTGATTTTCGTGAAAATTTGGATAGAAGAAAATCGGCAAGAAAATCGCCAGTATTCGATATCAAAAAGCACGGGCGCCACCATCGTACAAGCTGGCGTTGGCGCACTCGTGCAGGCCTTTGTAGGTGCATCTCGTGTGCTCCCTTCGCCGTGCTGTCCCTCCCTTTCTGAAAAGCTTCGCTTGTCATGCTGGCCGCCAGCACCGGCGCTGCTTCTCTGCTGCTGCTGACATCTGCTGCCTCGCTGCTGCTGCTGCTGCTGCTGCTGCTGCGAGTGGCCCCGACCGGCAGTGTTGCAGCACCCATTTCGTCCTCATCTCACTGGTGTTCTAATCTGTATATACACCCACCTGTTGCCACAAATGGAGTGCCGAATGCGCCCACAACAGGTGCCAAGCACCTTCAAGCTTGTCCATCCCATCTGCGGTTTCGTATTGCTCTCTCCACGTTCATACCCTATTGTCTTGCATATTTTTTGATTTTTATTATTTACAAATAGGACACCTAGCGCACACAGAAGCAGCACCGACGAAATAGAAAGAGGAAAGGGAGAGCAGACTTGGAGGACAATTGACATCCACAGGGGATCAAGCGCTCACACATGGTCAGTCTTATAGGCATGATGACAATAATATCTAACATCAATTTAGCTCCCCATGTGTCTGATGGCCCTTCTTCTGATAAGCTCTCTTCCCACGTGCTGCTTCTAGCCAGTAGTGCTACTAGTCTCACATCAGTGCCTGCTGCAATGAGGCACTGGCATATCTTATTCTGTGGTGGGTTTTTCGCTCATTGTGACTGAAAGCTCTCCAGGTTTGCCAATTATCCACTAATAATAGCATGGTGTTAGCACTAATTATTCATTAGGGACAGGAGTGCATGCGTGCCTTGGGCATGTGTAGATCACCTCGAAATACCTCAAAATAGGTGGCGTTCAGACATCCCGTAGCTGCAATATCATTCATCTTTTTCATCTCTTGTGCTCGTTCGAGTTCATCCTCATTCAAGTACTCCCAGCCTTCCTCTTCCCTTTCTATCCTTTCCTCTTCGTTCCATGCCTGTTCCCCTCTATTGGGCCACTCATGTTCTCCTTCGATCCACATTTGTTGATTGCTTGTGTCATTGCTTTTGTTCTCTCCTCTGCTCCTTTCTTGGCCTTCCTCGTTCCCTACTTCGCCTTCGTTCTCCTCTTCTCCTTCGTTCTCTTCTTCGCCCTCACGCTCTTCGTCACCTTCGCTTTCCTCTTCGCCTTCGTTCTCTTCTTCGCCCTCGCTCTCTTCCTCACCCTCGCTTTCCCCTACCAGTTCTTTCTCTTGGCCTTCGCTCTCACTCCCTCTTGTGCCTTCGTTAATGCCTTCCTCTTGGCTTCCCCTCATCGCTTTCCCTTCCACCCACTTTTGACGCTTTGCTGGCCGTAGGTAGCGCTGGTGCTTGTCAGGAGCAGTGATGTATTCACAGAGCCGCCGTTTTTTGTCTCTGATGCTTCCATTACGCTGGTACATAAGCATCATGCCTCGCGCCTTGAGCTCTGCATCTAACTCAAGACCATGCATGTTGTCGATTTGCTCCTTTGTCAGCGGGCCCTCGTGCACAAGTGCAGGAAGAGGCAACACCTGGCCAAGACATGACAAATTAGTACGTACTAATACTTGTAGCTTATGGGGTGAAGTGCAGTAAGAGACATACTATACGAGGGGCAAGAGCTGTTTTCTTTCCTTTCTTGTTGTATGAGTCCGTACGTTGTTTTGAGATCCGTTTCTCTTCCTCAGCCTCACAACTTCTCTTTTTGGACAGTTCTCGACTCCGTTGCTTGAAGGCCTTCAAGCTTTGGCGAATTCGGTCTTTCTTTGCACGCTGGTCCTCGGCATGCCAGAGAGCTGCTTGTAGGCGAGTGGGAAGCAAGCCAAGTTCGTGCCAGGCATTGGCCCGTGCCTGTCCAGGCCCTTGGTTGATCCGATTTACCGCGAGAACGGCACGTCCCTCCACTGTTGAAGGAAAGCTCGTGTCCTTGGGCAAGTCCTTTGTTCGACTCGAGTTAATGCTCTCGTTGAAGCAGGTGTGTAGATCATGGGCGAACCCCGCGGCATCTCGAATGATCTCGTCAGTGATCCGGAAGACCTCGTCAATATTGCGCGCTAGCTTTGGTGATCGAACAAGGTATCGCTTTGGCCGTGCTCGCCGAATATTGTCGATGTTGGGAAAGAACCTCGTCGATGTGCCAATGAAGTAGAGTCGCTTGCAGGTCGAGATGAGAGGGAAGTAGGAAGCAGGAGGACAGAGACGAAGAAGGTAGATCCACAGCTCGTCAGCAAAGAATGGATTCATGATGACCTCATTCTCCGTGATGTTGTCCAGGTTGATTGGATGCTCCAGAGTGTAGCAGGGGCACTTGGTTGCGCACTCTGGCTCGAAGTAGTGTGTCTTGATATGGCGTAGCCGACCTTGGCAATTGGCCACAACGAGTGCGTCATGTTGCTTCTGTGTGATATCTCCCCCCACCTAAATAATTTATTAATAATAAGCAATAGGTGATAATTCTACTATTGGTATGGACATACTGGCGGTGTGTAGTGAACGGCATTTTTGATAGATGTCATGATCCACTGGCCAATTTGTTTTGCGTAGCCTGCAACAGGAATTGATTTCTTCAGTGCAGCATGGATGTCTCTGACAATGTTCTTGTTTGTGTGTCCAGGATCAAAGCAGACCTTGATGTGCTTGAGGCGAGGGTCGATGGCAAGAGTGTGCCCAACAGACGAATCCCGATCACATGCTAAGCGCTTGACCTGAGGTAAGATCTTCTTCTTGTCAAGCCAGTCCACACACCATCGAAATCCTTCTCCTTCCATGCCATGAGATGTGCCAACATAATTGCCTTCAGTGAGGACTATTTCTTTCCCCTTGATACATCGAACTCGCCTCTTGCTCAGCACCTTCTGATGTATGATCTCTCGTGTCGCGATGTGGATGAGGGTAACCATGGCCTCTGGTGCATTTCGTGTGTGGGTCCAGCTGCAGTCGAAACCTAAGTCAAGTTTCAACTTTGGCCCTTCGCTCTGGTATTTGACCACTCTTTTCTCTGATCCCGCAGCCTCAACACGCTTTACTGCATTAAGTGTTTCTTTCTCGCTCCGGCGATAACCTGTCTGGGTCAAGCAGCCCAGGCCAAGTTCGCAATGGCCTCGCTCATAGGACGTGAAGGTACCTCCATTCAAGACTGCTGCTGCGACGCATGCAAGGTTGAAGGGATGGATTGCTGGCCCGCGCTTGCCACTTGTTCGATGGCCTTGTGGCCCCCACCCAGTGACGTTCTTGATGATGGTTTCCTTCTCACAAAAGGAACAACAGGTATAGAGAGTGATCACGCTGCCTTCTCGCTTTGTGTCTGTCACTTGAAGTGTTCCTTGACACGAGCTGTGTGTACACAGATGATTCTCGATATTAAGCAACCACGTCTTCGTATCGAGGATGACACGATCTGGCAGTTGTTGCAGCACTACACTTCCACGAGGGCTTAACTGTGGTATGCTGTCTCTGCCTTGATGTGATGATGGAGCTAGTTGATGGATGGCTGATGTGTAGAAAGTGTTCATTTGCATGGCCGCCACAAGGGCATGTAACAGGGATTCAACATAGGCTGGTGTGATCAAAGGAGCAGCTGATGCAGGCGACCAAGATGCTGGGGTAGAGACTGATGATGCAGGTGAGTGGAATGTTGCTAGAGAAGAGACTGACACAGGTGAGTGGGACACTGGAGAAGAGACTGACACAGGTGAGCCAGACGCTGAAGAAGAGACCGAAATGGATGAGCTGGATGCTGAGGAAGAAACTGAGGAAGACAGCGTGGGCAAGGAAGACAGCACAACTGACGAAGATGGCGTGGGTGAGGAAGACAGTGCAACCAACGAAGATGGCGTGGGTGAGGAAGACGGCGCAGGTGAGGAAGACAGCAAGGGCGAGGAAGATGGTGTGACCAAGGAAAACCATGCAGGTGAGGAAGATGGCGCGACTGACGAAGATGCCGCAGGCAAGGAGGACTGCATGGGCAAGGAAAATGGCCTGGGCGAGGAAGACGCAGCTGAGGAAGCTGACGAAGATTGGGGGGTTGCGTCTCTCTTCCTTTTCCTCGGCATTTTGTACCGGGGCAAATTACAATAATTAATCAATTTCTTTGTTGCACTCTCTCGTGCCTGGCTATAACCGCGGACCAGACTTTTCATCGACTTTGCCAAATCGTGTCCGGTTATAACCGCGGACCAGACTTTTCATCCAAAATCCAGATCGGAGTTAAGGTGATGACGTAAACTGGGGGACGGGCCCTTAAGTAGGGCGGCGCCAAATTCATTCATTGGTCAATAAAATGTCCGAATTTTCGTATAAAACCCTGTGAAGGCAGGCTCTGTGTGGCTAGTTCTCTCCGAAATTAGTTCGGTTGGGTGCCTTTACCGTTGGCCAACGGTGAGAACACGGAGCCTGCTTGTGCGTTGAGAAACTTCAACCCACCACAAACCTTGCTCATCCTCCCTCCTCCCCCCCAAACGGAAAACGGATAATGGCTTCCACGACGACCACCACCCCAAGTGGCACGCACGCAACAAGAACAAAGAAGCCTGGGCCACCAGCCAGGCCAAGGGTCATGTGTCACAAGCGAGAGACTCCACACTCAAGCAATATATGCGGTACGTGCCACTCAAATGACCCAAAATATAAGAACAGGAAAGCGGTCCACAGGAGGAAGAAGAAACAGCAGCAGCAGCAGCAGCAAGAGAGACATCGTCAAGCAACAAGGGCAATGTCACCCTCTACGTCAGAGCAAGTTGCAAGGTTGACTACAACAGCAAGGCCATCAACATTGGCCATCACGACTGCCTCATCAACGCCAGTGAGGGCAACAACGCGCACACGGCCAGGGAGGCCCACAGTAACCAAGAAAACGCGTTACGTTGTGGCTCAACTACGGGCATTCAACCTTGTTTCAGCGACTCAGTGTGGCTCAGTCATCAGGTCAGTTACACAGGCCTACCCAAGTCGATCAGACAACAGTGTTGTCCCTCAAGATGTTAGTCGTGAGTCAGTTGACCGAGCGATTGTTGAAGGGGCCATTGTGCATGACCTGTGGCTGGCTGAGCAG
>NZ_JBYCKP010000202.1:0-2563 GCF_057473445.1 Acidithiobacillus sp. TH-A36
CACGACTCTGGCGCTTTGCCCATAGTCGGGATGTCTCTTTGCGGCTATCCACTGAAGGACGCCAGCGTCTGGATAATTTGCTGCCGCAGATACTGGAAATTTGTGCACAGGAAGCCGATAGCGAAGCGCTTCTGCAACATTTTCTGAACCTGCTGGAAGCCATACTCAGCAAAGCCAATTACCTCGCGCTCCTCGCCGAAAACCCCCGCTATCTGCAGCATTGCAGCGCGCTGCTGCACAGTCCCTGGTTAGCGCAGCAACTCGCCCGCTTTCCCGTGCTGCTCGATGATGTCCTCAGCAACAACCATCAGCCCGGGCAATGGCCGGAAATTCTCCACGCCCAACTACAGTATGCGGAAGACCAGGAAGAACGCATGGATGCCCTGCGGCGCTTTAAAAATGCCGAACTGGTACGCCTGGCGGCCAGCTTCTGGACGCAGCAGTTACCTATTGAGTCGTTACTGCGGCAGCTCAGCGATCTGGCACAACTTACCCTGCAAACGGCGCTGGATTGGGCCCGGCTGGAAATGGAACGCCGCCATGGCCGGATCTGCGCTCAGGATGGACAGACAGCATCTTTTGCGGTCATCGCTTTGGGCAAGCTGGGTGGTCAGGAAATGGGCTTCGCCTCAGACCTGGATCTGATTTATTTATATGACGCCCCACCTGATGCAGAAAGTGACGGTCCAGCGCCCCTTCCCGCCTCCACCTGGTATGCCCGCCTGGGACAAAGGCTCATCCACCTGCTCAGCACGCTGACCCGCGCCGGCATATTGTATGAAATTGACATGCGCCTGCGACCCAGCGGCCAATCCGGCCCCCTGGTCAGCAGTATGGAAACTTTCAGTCGCTACCAGCACCAATCCGCCTGGACATGGGAGCATCAGGCCCTGACCCGCGCCCGCTGGGTGGCCGGCGACTCACAGTTAGGAGTACGTTTCGAACAATTGCGTCATGCCATTTTGAGTTCCGAAAGAGACGCCGAGACCTTGAAAAGTGCCGTGTGGAGTATGAGAAAACGTATTTTCGACAATAAAAACATAGCCCCACAAGCTTTTCATCTGAAATTAAGCCCGGGTGGACTGACAGATATCGAGTTTCTTGTACAATTTGCTATGCTAGGCGCTTGCCCAGAGCAGCCGGATTTGTGTCAGAATACCGGCACCGCAGCAGCCATCAGGGCCTTGGTGCAATCCGGTGTTTGGAATGCCCGACAAGGCTCTGATTTGCTGCATGCCTGGAAACTGTACCGGCAAGTAGAAAACGAACGCTGGCTGAACTTGCAGGAAAACAATGTTCATGCCGATGATACCCCGCATTGGGGGGCTTTGCAGGACGCCTCAGAAAAGGTGCGAGTCATCTGGCAGGAATGGATTGGCAGTTATACGGATTAAGGAGAAGTAAAAATGTCCATGGCGGATCGTGACGGTTTTATCTGGTTTGATGGCAAAATGGTGCCCTGGAGAGAAGCTACGGTGCATGGACTGACCCACAGCCTCCATTATGGCATGGGTTGTTTCGAGGGCGAGCGTGCTTATGCCACTCCCCAGGGAGCCGCCATTTTTCGTTTGCCGGAGCATACCAAACGGCTGTTCAACAGCGCCAAAATCCTGCAGATGGAAGTACCATTCACGGAAGCAGAAATCAATGCGGCCACCAGGGAAGTGATTCGCGTAAACCAGCTGGAGTCTGCCTACATTCGCCCACTGCTGTTCTATGGCGCCGAAGGCATGGGCTTATCTGCCAAAGGCCTGAAAGTCCATGCCCTCATTGCTGCCTGGAGCTGGGGCAGTTATCTGGGGCAGGAGGCGCTTGAAAAAGGCATCCGCGTCAAGGTCAGTTCCTTCAATCGTCATCAGGTGAACATCCACCTGTGCAAAGCCAAGGCTACCGGCAATTATATGAACTCCATGCTGGCCCAGCGCGAAGCCTCGTCCTGCGGATATGATGAAGCCTTGCTGCTGGACCGAGAAGGCTATGTAGCCGAAGGTTCCGGCGAAAACGTATTCATGGTGCGCGATGGCATTCTCTATACTCCCACCCTGACCAGCGCCCTGGAAGGCATAACCCGCGACACGATTCTCCGTTTTGCCCGGGATGCCGGCATTCCCATTGTTGAAAAACAACTCACCCGCGATGAATTTTATATTGCCGATGAGGCTTTCTTTACAGGTACCGCCGCAGAAGTCACGCCGATTCGCGAAATTGATGGAAGAGTCATTGGTAGTGGCAGTCGGGGGTCCATCACCAGCCAGCTGCAAAGCCGTTATTTCGAGACGGTCGCGGGACGTCGGGATGATCACCCCGAATGGTTGCATCACGTCGCCTGAACCATGAAAAACGCCATTCACTGCTGCGACAAGGGGTTCACCGAGGTGGAACCCCAACAGTTACCGCTCTATTGCCCACAGCCGGAGATGAGCCGCTGGAACGGTCACCCCCGGGTATTCCTCAAAATTGAAGAAACGGGCGAAGCCCGGTGTCCCTACTGCGGCACGCTCTACGTATTGAAGGGTGGGCCGCTGAAAAAGGCAGCAGGACACTAGGTCTGGATGGAATCGGC
>NZ_JBYCKP010000203.1:0-3112 GCF_057473445.1 Acidithiobacillus sp. TH-A36
TGACGGATGTAGCCGCAGCTACTTGTCCTGCGCTATCCTCTGCCCAATATGAACATTGATTTGCACAGGCAACGCTCTCACCATGCGCTCCGCTGAACCAAGCGCGCAGCACACCCCCATGATGCAGCAATATCTCGGACTGAAAGCAGAATGTCCGGATGCGCTGCTGTTTTACCGCATGGGGGATTTTTACGAACTGTTTTACGAAGATGCACAAAAAGCATCGACTTTGCTGGGTATTACACTCACCAGCCGGGGGCACAGCGCAGGAGAACCCATCCCCATGGCCGGGGTTCCGGTGCATAGCATCGATGGTTATTTAGGCAAACTGGTCGCACTCGGTGAAAGAATCGCCATCGGTGAACAAATTGGTGACCCAACCACCAGCAAAGGACCTGTCGAAAGAGCCATTGTCCGGGTATTGACCCCCGGCACCATTGTCGATGGAGGCTTGCTGGATAGTCACCAGGAGCCCCTCCTGCTGGCCATTTGTCCAGAAGGCCCACGCTGCGGCCTTGCCTGGCTGGATGCTGCCGGAGGGCGGCTGATGCTCAGGGAAATTCCCCAGACCGACTTGGCCGACCTGCTGGCCCGGCGTCCTGTAGCTGAAATCATTCTTCCCGAAGATGCGCCACTCAAAACCAGCCTGAACAACAAACATGTCCAGGGGCTGGATAAAACCCTGTTCCAGACCCGGCGCAGTCAGGCCGTGCTGGAGCGCTATTTTGGCGAGCGCCTGGACAGTTTTGGCTGCAATGACTGGCCATTGGCCCTGCGTGCTGCAGGAGCACTTCTCCATTATGCCGAATCCCAACTACGGGGTAGCCTGGCTCAGATCCAGCACCTGCAGCCTGAACGCGCCGAAGATGAGCTGTATCTGGATGCCACCGCTTTTCGTGCGCTGGAAGTTGTTGAAAGCTTGCACGAACAGGGCCCCACCCTGCTGTCTCTGCTGCAAAAGACCCGCACCCCCATGGGTACCCGGCTTCTGAGGCGCTGGTTGTTACGTCCTTTGCGTCAGGGACCCGATTTGCTGCAGCGCCAGCAGCATGTCAGCGCACTGATAGCCGGCCAGGGTCCAGAGCCGCTACAAAAGGCCCTGCAGGGAATCGCCGATGCCGAGCGCATTCTCACCCGTATTGCCTTGCGCAGTGCCAACCCTCGTGATCTGGCGCAATTGCGCAGTACCCTCCAGGCGCTGCCCGCCCTGCACGAAAGCCTGCAGCGCTTCGCGCAAAGTCCACTTCATGATTATCGGGAACGCATCGGGTTATTCGCAGAAACCCGCCTGCTGCTGGAAAACGCCATTGTCGATCAGCCCCCCATGACCCAAAGAGACGGGGGTTATATTCAAACGGGCTATGACACTGAACTGGATCGTTTACAGGCCCTGAGTCACAACCTTCAGGATGTCCTGCGCAATCTGGAGCAGGAAGAACGTCAGCGCACCGGCATCAGCCAGCTCAAAATTCAGTACAATCGGGTTCACGGCTTTTATATTGAAATCAGCCGCAGTTATCAGGGACCTATTCCCGACGACTACCGCCGCCGCCAGACCACCAAAAATGCCGAACGCTACATCAATGACGCCCTCAAGCTTATCGAAGATCAGGCGCTTTCTGCCGAAAGTCTGGCTCTCAGCCGGGAACGTCTGCTCTTCACAACGCTTCTGGACGCCCTGATACCGGAAGTTGCAGCCCTGCAGAACACCATGACCGCAGTGGCGGAACTGGATGTCCTGAGCACCCTGGCTGAACGCGCCATCTCACTGAATTGGTCCGCACCGCAACTGGTGGCGGAAAACAGCCTGCACATTCTTGATGGCAGGCACCCGGTCGTCGAAGCGCAAATGGGCAGTCAGTTTGTGCCCAACGACCTTCATTTTGATGGGCAACAGCGGATGCACCTGATTACCGGCCCCAACATGGGCGGTAAATCTACCTACATGCGCCAGAGCGCACTGATCGTACTGCTCGCTCATATCGGCAGTTGGGTGCCCGCTCGCGAAGCCATTATCGGGCCTGTCGACCAGATATTCACCCGCATTGGTGCTGCCGACGATCTGGCCGGCGGACGCTCGACCTTCATGGTGGAAATGAGCGAAACCGCCCGCATACTGCATCTGGCCACCGCCCGGAGTCTGGTCATTCTCGATGAAATCGGGCGCGGCACCGCCACCTATGACGGCCTCGCCATTGCCTGGGCAACCGCCGAAGCCCTGCTCGAACGCGGAGCATTTACACTTTTTGCCACCCACTATTTTGAACTGACCGAACTGGAAAACCCGCAGCTCAGCAACCTGCATCTGGATGCTGTCGCCCAGAACGATCAGGTCATTTTTCTGCATCGTGTCGAAGCAGGGCCAGCCGCCCAGAGTTACGGCCTGGCCGTGGCCAGCCTGGCCGGCATTCCAGAAAAGGTGGTCAGCACTGCCAAGGTACGGCTGCAGTTACTTGAAAATTCGAGCTCTGCACGACCAAGCATCTTACCCAATCCGGCACCCGCACAAAATCCACCGGCGCAAATTCCCCTATTTGCGGCATCACCCCACCCCGCACTGGAACTCCTGGAGCAAATGGACCCTGACAATATCAGCCCCAGGGAAGCATTGGCCGTTTTATATCAATTGAAAGAGTTGCTGTAGGCTTTTTGTAACGGGGCATATCCGGACAACCCGCCAGCCAAGCATCGAAAGCCAAGAAATCGCCACGCTCTTGGTGTTCATGTTATGCGCTGTTTTTATCGTGACCCTACTACCTACGCGGAATTTTTTGCCTGCTGTGAAATACCCGTATTATTTCCACGGCATCATCCCGCACGCAATAAGGGAGAATGTACGGGTGATCCGTTATCACTAATTCCCTGGTTACAAAAACCCGCCCAGGTCTGCCCATAGCCGGATAGGCGCATAACAAGCCAGTGCCCTGGTGTAGGGTTGTTTGTCACATCCAGATTCGGGAGATCACTTGATTCCCCTTTTTTATCTGAATCCCACGTTGCAAGAACTGTTGTATGAACCGTTGCATTCTTTTACGCTGCAACATTTATAATATTTATTATATATCAATATATTGGCTTAATTTTCTGTTGCAAAAAGATAAATTTCTTAAAC
>NZ_JBYCKP010000204.1:0-3234 GCF_057473445.1 Acidithiobacillus sp. TH-A36
TGTTTCGCATTGTGCTTGATCGGCATTTTCTGACTGAAAAGGGCCATTCTCTGCCCTATGCTCATCGGCGCTTCGAGGATATGTTCAAAACAGCTCACCCCGATTTATCGAAAGAGGATTTCCCGACTGTCGCCCAACTGCGCTATTTCTATGAACGGGAATATGTCCGGCCTGAACGTATCCGGTTGAGAGTCAATAAGATCGAGTATCAGAAGGACATCAGGCCGTTACAAGGAACAGCTACAGCCGAAGTTCATGGTCCTGGTGCGCGATACGAAATCGACGCTACTATTGCGGATATTTATCTGCTCTCCGCTGACCGACAAAAGATCATTGGCCGACCAACCTTGTATGTAGTTGTCGATGTTTACAGCAGATTGATCGCCGGTTTTTATGTGGGGCTTGAAAATCCCTCTTATGTCACCGCCATGTTGGCACTGGTGACGGCCATGACTGATAAGACTCAGCTATGCCACTCTTTCGGCTATGACATAGAATCAGAAGATTGGCCATCCATGGGGCTACCAGACGCCATTTTGGCAGATCGTGGAGAACTGCTTGGTCATCAGATTGAATACCTGGAGCAGTCCTTTGGAGTCCGAATTGAGAATACGCCGCCGTATCGTGGGGATGCGAAGGGTATCGTTGAACGGCACTTCCGGACCATTCAAGCGGACTTCAAACCATTTGTGCCAGGAGTAGTTGCGGGCACCATCATTAAGAAGCGGGGCGGGAAAGATTATCGATTGGACGCAACACTCACCTTGGCAGATTTCACTAAAATCATTATCGGCTCCATTCTGCATCGCAACCAGAGTTCGGTATTGGTCAAATATGATCGCGATTCGGATATGCCTGACACCCTCGCTCCGGTGCCCCTCAATATCTGGCGCTGGGGTATTCAAAATCGCAGTGGACGACTGCGTAACACGTCTGAGGCGGCACTGAGGCTGGCAATGCTGCCGCGTCAAAAGGCGACGGTTTCCGATTTTGGTATTCGGTGCTTTGGTGCCTATTACACCTGTAATGAGTTGCTGGCATCCGGTTGGTTACATAGAAGCGGGCGACAGCGGCCCGGCCCATTTGTGGCTGCTTACGATCCTTCAGTAGCCGATATCATTTATGTCTTCCCTGATGTATCCAAATCGGATTATTGGGAATGCTCGCTCACCGATCGCTCAAGGGAATTCAGGGGCCGAACGATGTGGGAGCTCTGGGATAGTCAGGAGCAACAACGAAAATCAACAGCGACAGCTAAATTAGAGGAGGCAGAAAGTAAAAGAGTGCTGGAAAACCTGATTCAGGAAACGATCCAACGAGCGGAAAAATTACGTCCTTCTTACTTTGGTGAATCGAAGACAGAAACTTTGGCTGGCATCAACCAAAACCGCCGGGATGCCCGTGAGCAGGAACGCCAGCAACGACGTGTGGATAGTCAACCAACGAAATCGAAGCCCAAAGCAGAGGTCAGGTATTTGACTGAACAACCCGAAAATGTTGCTTTCCCAGATTTTCTGGATGATCTGTTTGGAGAGGATGTATGACACTACCCAAAGGTATGGTTCAGGCGATTTACAAGGATACCGGGATCAGTCAATACCAAGGAAATCCACTCATTGAAGCGCTGCCGCCGATCTTGGATAGACGTCAGTTAAAGGAGGGGTTATCAGGCCAAATTGCGTTTCGACCAACGGATATTTATCTTGATGGTCCGACCCGCATTCATGTTATCTCCCAATTACTCGATAATTTTTTCCAGCCGCTATCCCGTCACATCGAGCTGGAGTCGAAATTATCGGTCATGCTTCGGCAAGGGTATGTTGGCAGAAATCTGGCGACTGGCGAGCTGAATGCTCACATCCAGAATGGTTATGAGCGTGTCATGCAGGGTGATTTAGCCGTTTTCCGGTTCGAGCATGTGGAGTCCACGGCTAAGAGCCTGGCTTTCATCGGCTGTTCCGGGTCAGGAAAGACAAGTTCGTTGAATCGTATTTTGGCCACCTACCCGCAATTGATTTATCACGAAACGTACAACTTCACCCAGATTGTTTTCCTCAAAATTGACTGCCCGCATGACGGATCCCTGAAAAGCCTTTGTCATAACTTTTTCCGTGAAATCGACGCGGTGCTCGCCACCAATTACGTACGGCGCTATGTGGAAAAACGGCATAGTGTGGAAACCCTGATTGCGGTAATGGCGCATATTGCTAATACGCACGCGATTGGCCTGCTGGTGATTGATGAAATCCAGCATTTGAGTGTTAAGCATTCCGGTGGTGCAGAGCGTATGCTCAATTTTTTCGTCACTCTGGTGAATGAAATTTCAGTCCCGGTTGTCATGGTGGGGACACCAAAAGCCAGATCTGTCTTTGAGCTGGACCTGCGATCCGCGCGTCGCGGTGCAGGTTTTGGTGCAATTCTGTGGGAGCCATTGAGCAAGCCTTCAGGCGATCAGGTAATATCACGGACCGAATGGGGAGCCTTCACCGACCGTTTGTGGAAGTATCAGTGGCTGACCAAAGCATCACCCGATGTGACCGATGAAATTCGTGATACCTGGTATGATCTTTCTCAAGGCATTATGGATGTCGTCATCAAGCTATTTGTTCTGTCACAAATCCGGGCTGTTGTCACAGGCGTTGAACGCATTACCCAGAGCTTGATGAGAAAAGTTTATCAGGATGAGCTAAAGCCCATCCACCCTATGATTGATGCATTGCGGTCCGGTGATGTCACAAAAATAGCCCGTTACTCCGACCTGACCATTCCCGACGTGGATAGAAAAATACTCGAACTGGGCCATCTGCTGCGTTCCAATCAGGAACGCATTGATACTGCCGTCAAGTATGGGGGAAATGAACAAGCCATTCGTTTACACAATATGCTGGTCGATATGGGGTATGTCTCTGAGTTGCTTGAACCTCTGATCAATAGGGCTTTTGAAAATCACCCGGGACTTGTGATGAAGGATCTTATGCCGCTGATTCTCTCTTGGTATCAGAGCGCAGAGAGAGAAAAGACAGCATCATCAAAGCCGAAAATGAAGGCGATGAAAAAAGCTGATTGGCATACCCTGGACTCAAACGATTTGCGTTTTTTATTTTCGCAGTCCGCCAATGAGGAAGCCTTCCTAGAATCACTGAGTCGCGAAGGTTTGCTTTTCGATGCCGAGAACTGGATCAATTCCTTTGGGTGATGGTCGTGTTGAATTTTCCTATACCTTATGCAGAGGAA
>NZ_JBYCKP010000205.1:0-6995 GCF_057473445.1 Acidithiobacillus sp. TH-A36
GTTTGCGTCAGACCCCGATTTTACGCCATGCGCAAACGCCGCCCCTGCAACTTTCCGGGGAAGGACAGTTGCATTTGGCCCTGAAGGTGCCATTTCACCATGAAAAAACCCAGGTACAGGGTGTGCTTGC
The DNA here is from genome assembly GCF_057473445.1 of Acidithiobacillus sp. TH-A36. Classification (NCBI taxonomy): domain Bacteria; kingdom Pseudomonadati; phylum Pseudomonadota; class Acidithiobacillia; order Acidithiobacillales; family Acidithiobacillaceae; genus Acidithiobacillus; species Acidithiobacillus sp. TH-A36. The sequence goes on from NZ_JBYCKP010000205.1 coordinate 131, forward strand.
TTTGCAAAAAGCCGGAATGAAAATAAGAAACTGGCGAGCTGAATCCATTTCGGGACCCATTCATTTTCAGCGTGATGCTATCAGTGCCAAAAACCTGCAGGGTCAGTTTGTGGGTGGCCCCGCACAATTGAGTATACAGGCCAAAGCGCTTGACCAGCAGACTGATCTGCAGATGCAATTGCAGGGGTCGCTGCAGGCCGGGCAGTTACCGCTGCCGCAATCCTGGCAATCCAGACTGCATGGTGTGATTCCCTATCAGGTATCCGGAACCCTGGAAAATGGCAGGCTGCGCTTGTTGGGAGATGCCCGGTTACAGCGTAGTCGCAGTACCCTCCCGGCACCCTTTAACTGGAATTATGCGGATAAGTCCCGCGTCAATATTTCGGGACAGGGGTTTTGGCACCGTGCTTTTGATCTGACTGTTCACGCAGCTCAAGGCCAGGCCCGGCTGAGCTGGAAAAGCGAAGGCAGGCATTGGCAGTGGCGGGCTGCAGCGCTGCGTCTGGGTGCGGGCCCCCTTCCAAAAATGCCCGACTACGGCGTGAGGATAGACGGACAGGGTAAGATTCTGCCTGTGGATGAATGGTTAGCTCTCTTGTCGGAAGGTGGCCCGGGAGGCAGCCTGCCAACCACTCGTTTTGACCTGCACTGGCAGCAAGTGCAACTGCTGGGGCAGGTTTGGCAGCATACCCGCATGCAGGGAGAGGCCCGTGGCCGTAACTGGCATTTGCACTGGCGCAGCCCTCAGTCTGCGGGCAAGCTCTCTTATCAGGCGGCACGAGGTCCGGCACAAGCGGCCGCCATTCACCTGAATGTGCAGAAACTGCTACTCAGGCCTGCGCAGACCGAAGATCTGCAGTTTGCCCGGCTGGCTTCCGGGGTACCTTCTTCTCCGGCTTGGGCCACAGGTAGCTCACTGGACCTGGATGCCCAGATGGACCATCTGGATTGGCGTGGTCATCTTGCCCATGATGTGACCATGCAGGCGGAACGCTCGCCAAGCGGCTGGCAACTATCGGCTTTGAAAGGGGAGTGGCTCGGTAGTCACTGGGATCTCAGCGGGGCATGGCAGCCCCATGATGGTGGCAGGACTACATTGCAGGGAACCGTGCAGAGCCACAATATTGGCCCGGCTCTGGAAGCGCTGGGGATGAACAGTCTGGAATACGGGCAAGCCCGGTATACGGGAAAAATTTCCTGGCCGGGTGCGCCCTGGGACTGGAATGTGCAGCATCTTCAGGGGACGATCGAGTCCACTGTCAAAAATGGTCGCCTTAAAAAAATGGGGACGGATGTTTCCTGGCTGGTTTATGTGAATCCAACGACCCTGCTGAAAGATCTGCTCACTCTGGATTACCGCCCATTATTTGGAGAGGGTTTGTTTTTTCACGCGCTTTCGGCAAGGTTCGTGCTCGGGAAGGGTTTGGCGCGCAGTCAGGATATTCGCCTGAATTCCAGTGCGCTGGCCATGCATGGAGCAGGGACTCTGGACATGGTTCGCCAGGAAATGAATCTGAATTTGCAGGTTTATCCCTTGCAGAGTTTTGATTGGCTTCTGGGACATTTTCCGCTTCTGGGCCCGTCACTGTTTGGGAATTCGGGTAAGGTGCTAAAATTGGATTACCGTGCGCAGGGCACTTGGGAACACCCCATGGTTACTCGCATATCGTCATCGTCAGCAAAGGATAAATAACGCATGGACGTTCAGCTTGCCGTGATTCAGATGGTTTCTTCGGATATCCCTTCAGAAAATCTTGAGCAAGCCGCAGGGCTGATCCGGGAGGCCGCCGGTGAGGGGGCGAACCTGATCCTGCTGCCCGAGAATTTTGCCTTTATGGGGCGCCATGAAACGGACAAGCTCGCGCTGATGGAACCCGATGGTGAGGGTGTTATTCAGTCCTGGCTGGCGGATCAGGCGCGTCAGCAGGGCTGCTGGCTGGTGGGCGGCAGCATCCCCATCGCAGCGTCCGACGGACGCTGCTTTGCGGCTTGTCTGGTTTATGATAATGAAGGCCAGCGCCGCGCCCGCTATGACAAAATTCATCTTTTTGATGTGGATCTGGCTGGTGGGGAAACGTATCGTGAATCCCGCAGTATCGCTCCGGGAAAGCAGCCAGTCCGGGTGGAAACCCCTTGGGGTCAACTGGGGCTCTCCATTTGTTATGATTTGCGTTTTCCGGAGTTGTACCGTCATTACGCCGGTGCCGAACTGCTGGTGGTGCCAAGCGCTTTCACCCGACAAACGGGTGCCGCCCACTGGGAAAGTTTGCTGCGCGCCAGAGCCATCGAAAATCAGGCGTACGTGCTGGCTGCTGATCAGGGCGGTCTGCATCAGAATGGTCGCCAGACTTTTGGCGGCAGCATGATTATTGACCCTTGGGGGCAGGTCCTGGCCCGCATGGAACAGGGACCGGGATGGGTGATGGCTGGAATGGACAGGGATTACCTGCAAAGTTGCCGAAAGCAGCTGCCCGCTCTGCAACATCGGCAACTGGACTGAGGGTTTCCTACCAGGCGATATAGGCGTAACCCTTTTGCTGCAGGGTAATGAGATCCACCGCGCCGCTAAACACGGGCACCGCCTGCGGAATAAGGTCTGCCTTGTCGATGTGGATGGTTTTCATGGTCTGTTCACAGGCGTTGAAAACCACGCCATACATGTGCAGGCTTTCTACCTGTTCCATTATGAATTTTTCATAATGTTGATGATTTTTCGGGGCGTTGACCAGCAACCAGAGGCCGGGTCCGAAGCAGTCGATGACAATGTCAGCATCGCTGTTGAAATGTCCGAGGACGACGGCCGCACTATGCAGGATGTCCAGAATATAAGCCGGATCGGACTTGTTGAGTTGAAACACTACCTTGTTTTTGCTTGGTCCCATCATGCCCTGGGCGTTGCCCTGATTGCTGAGGGCCAGGGCACCGACTCCAGCAACAGCAGCAATACCTCCGATGAACTGACGACGGGAATGGTTTTTGGATTGGGTCATGCTATTTTCCTGAGCTTTATAGATAAGACTTCCCCTGAAGCTTAGCAATAATTAAGCCGGGGCCGGCGTGAAGACCGGAGGAGCGTTGAGATGTTGAAGGTTTTTATGGGTGGGGAGAGTGCATGAAGCAGTTTAACGGAGCATTTTTTCGCGACTTGTGGCGTATCAGTAAGCCATATTGGTGGCATTCAGAAGAGCGCTGGAGTGCACGGGGTGTTTTCGCGCTGATCATTATTCTCAACCTGTTTATGGTGTTTATTTCCTACCGCATTACCCAGTGGTATGCCGTTTTCTGGAATGCCTTGCAGCGTTTTGCTGTCAATGCCGCCTGGCATCAGATGCTGATTTTTCTGGTGCTGGCGACAGCCTACATCATAGCCGCCGTATCCCAGACTTTTTTTACTCAGATGCTGGAAATACGCTGGCGACGTTGGCTGACCCGCCATTATCTCGACAACTGGTTGTCCAAAAGCACATTTTACCATATGCAGGTGCTCGGCGATGGGACAGACAACCCCGACCAGCGTATCAGCGAAGATCTGGCCAGTTTTACCAGTCAAACCCTGAACATCATCATTGGTCTGCTGAGTTCCATAACGACTCTGGCGGCCTTTGTGTTCATGCTTTGGGAGTTGTCGGCCATGATTACCATCCCCTGGAATGGGGCTTTATACACCATTCCCGGTTATCTGGTTTGGGCTGCCCTGATATATGCCGTATTTGGAACCATTCTGACAGCGCTTATTGGCCGCCCGCTGATCAAGCTCAATTTTAATCAGGAACGCTATCAGGCGGATTTCCGTTTCAGCATGATGCGCCTGCGGGAAAACAGCGAGAGCGTGGCTTTATATGGGGGCGAAAACGAAGAACGCCACCATTTTCTCCGGCGTTTTGCCGAAGTGTATGCGAATTACTGGCGGATCATCTGGCGATCCATGCGTCTGAACTGGTGGGTATCAGGCTATGGTCAGGCAGCCATTATTTTTCCGATTATTGTCAGCATGCCTGCCTATTTTGTGAATAAAGCCATTGGTATCGGCGGGCTGCAGCAAATCGCCTCCGCTTTTTCCCAGGTGCAGGGCGCGCTTTCCTTTATTGTCAGCAGTTACAGCAGTCTGGCCAACTGGCATGCGGTCGTCGATCGTTTGCGCTTTTTTGAACAATCCATGGATGAGGTGCGGGTTATCCGTGAAACTCACTATCAGATTGAGCGGAAAAACGCGCCCTGCCTGCAGGTCAAGGATCTCAATGTGCGCTTGCCCGATGGCCGGGAACTGGTGCATGACCTGAATCTCGACGTCCGTCGTCGTGAGCGACTGTTGATCATGGGGCCATCCGGTGGCGGGAAAAGTACGCTGATCCGCAGTCTGGCGGGTATCTGGCCTTTTGGTGATGGAGAAATCGGGCTGCCCGAAGGGGAGCGTCCTTTATTTCTTCCCCAAAAACCTTACTTACCTCTGGGTACTCTTCGGGATGTTCTGGTGTATCCCTTTGGAGCCAATGTGGATGATCAGCGACTGCAGCAGATTTTGCTCATGGTTGATATGAATAGTCTTGCCGACAAGCTGGATGACTCCCGGCTCTGGTCGCATGTGTTATCCTTGGGAGAACAGCAGCGTCTGGCTTTCGCGCGGGTGCTGGTGCAAAAACCGCAGTGGTTATTTCTGGATGAGGCGAGTTCGGCTCTGGATGAACCCGCCGAAAACCGACTATATCAATTGCTGGTCGAAGCCCTTCCGGAAAGCGCAATCATCAGTGTCGGTCATCGCTCCAGTTTGCTGCAGCACCACCAGCATTGCCTGCGCCTGCAGGGTAATGGTGCATGGGTGCTGGAAGTCGTACAGCAGCAAGGCCCAGCAGGAGATCTGACTCCGGCCCCCGCTTGAGCGCTACGTGAAGGAAATTTTCGGTCGATCAATACGGCATCGACCATCGCCACATCATCAGGAATGTAAGGAGATTCAATTATGGCAATGACTGCAAAAGATTTACCCGTTGGTGGTGCCATGCCCGCTTTTTCTTTGCCCGTCGGAGGAGGAAATGAGCAATGGTCGAGCACTTCTGCCCCGGGCAAGCCCTTACTGGTGCTGTTCATCTGCAACCATTGCCCTTATGTGCTGCATATCAGCAAGCATTTGGGTGAACTGGCCCGTCAGTGGCAAAACCAGGGACTGCAGGTAGTGGCGATCAACAGTAATGACCCCGATACTTATCCTGAAGATGCCCCCGAGAAAATGCCTGCCGAAGCGCAGCGTGCCGGTTATGCCTTCCCTTATCTTTTTGATGCAGATCAGGCCGTAGCGAAGGCCTTCAACGCCGTTTGTACCCCGGACATTTTCCTGTTTGATCAGGCAGGCAAGCTTTTTTACCATGGCCAGTTTGATGACAGTCGTCCCAAAAATACGTTACCGGTTACCGGAAAAGATTTATCGGAAGCGGTTGCTGCCGTGCTCGAAAAGCGTGAGCCTCCGGCAAAAGTCCTGCCCAGCGTAGGTTGCAGCATCAAGTGGCGGGCTGGTAATGAACCGGAGGGTTGGGCATGATCTCCCTCCAGCGCTGTGCCGTGGTTACGGGGGCATCATCAGGTATTGGCGCAGAAACAGCGCGTCAGCTTGCCCGCCAGGGATGTAAGGTCTATGTCGGTGCACGTCGCCTCGAACGCTTGCAGGCATTGGCGGAAGAAATTCAGGGCGTGGCCCTGACTCTGGATGTCACCGACACGGAAAGTGTTCGTCAGTTTGTCGATCAGTTACCCGAGGCGGTCGATATTCTGGTCAATAATGCCGGCGGTGCGCTCGGCCTTGAGCCCATTGCCGAAATGGAGGAATCCCACTGGCAACGCATGTGGGACAGTAATGTGCTGGGTTTGGCGCGCATGAGTAAGGCACTCTATCCACGACTGTTGAAAGCTTCTTCGGGCGTTGGACATCTGGTCAATATCGGCAGTATTGCTGCCCATGAAACCTATGCCGGTGGTGGTGGCTATACGGCCTGCAAACATGCGGTCAAGGCGATTACTGAAACCCTGCGCGTGGAATGGTTGGGCAAACCCATCCGCATTACCGAGATTGATCCGGGACTGGTGGAAACCGAATTCAGTCTGGTCCGTTTTGCCGGAGATGCAGAACGTGCGGCGAGTGTATATGCGGGTATGGAGCCTTTGGTGGCAGCAGATATTGCCGACGCCATTAGCTGGGTGGTCAGCCGTCCTGCTCATGTCAATATCGATGAGATCATCATAAAACCGCGCGCTCAGGCGCGGGCCGGGCTGGTTCATCGAGATTGAAATGCCCTCACCTACCTGTTGGTGGGCGCTCTAGAAAAATTGCGTATGTACCCAGTGCGGAAAGAAAATTCAGCGCACCTGCGTCTAGGCTTCAGTGAAAAATATGCTGGAAAATACCGCCCGCTATTTGTTGTTGTTTGGTCACAAAGTTGGGACGTTGCTGAACCTGTCGTTGCCGGCGCAAGCGGAGCAGGCGTTTCTGTAATTCCCGTTTGATGCGATGTCTTTCATGTCCTGCCATGAAAGAAGCGTAGCTGGGGAAGCTGCGAACCCGACGCAAAGCCGCTAACAAATTTGTGCTGTTATCCATCTGCTGTCTCCTTAGCTTTCTATTGAAAACAATAAAGCAAGGAGCGTGCCAATAAAAATACTTGTGAAAAATCAATTTACTAAAATTATCCGAACGGTCAGTTGGCCGCTTTCTGTCACGTTTTGACGACAAGGTGCCCGTTTTTACAGGGTGCCCCCTAAAACCGGAGATGGGTCGGGAAGCTTTTTGCTACAACGTCCCTTGCCAGTTGTTCTACGACTCATCCTGAAGTCAGGAGAGAACACGCCCAGCGGGCTCAAACAGCTACCCTGACGGGCG